>DASUZH010000001.1:0-2070 GCA_036376975.1 Burkholderiales bacterium
GAACGCCTTTGCTTCTGCGTTTCTCTTGATGAAATCCTCGTCGAACACCCACCGTCCGCGCTCGATAACGAGTGGAACTTCACCGTAGGGCCGCGGAGCAAGCTCGGGCGCCCGCTTCAGGTGGTGATAGACCGGCCTTGGCAGCAGGATTTTCTGGCCAGGCTCCACAAGAATGCGCGCGGCGTGGTGCAGGCCGGCGATGACACCGGGCAGGAACACGATGGCTGCGGGATCGACCTGCCAGCGATAGAGCCGCCCCAAACGCTCGACAATCGCCTGGCGCAACTCCTCGGGCGGCGCGGTGTAGCCGAGCACGCCGTGCTCGAGGCGCGCGGCGAGCGCGTCGAGCACCGCCGGCGGCGCGCGGAAATCGGAGTCGGCGACCCAGAGCGGAATCACGTTTGCGCCGTAGCGGCTCCAGCGCGTGCTCCAGGTGCCGGCGCGGTCGACCGGCGCGTCGAAGTCGAACTTCATCGGCCGGTTGTAGCACAAAAAAACGCCGGGCCTTGTCGGGCCCGGCGTTGCAATGCGGCGCCTGATTTCTACTTCTTCGGGTCTGCCGCCTCCTCCTCCTCTTGTCCTTGCTCCATGCCGCGCTTCAGCGGGTCATCCTCCAGCCGGTTCATGCTGTCGTCGACCTCCTCGACCTTGATCTGGGCCGCCTCGTGCCGCAGCTGGTCGGGGAAGGTGGTGACGATCTTCGGGAAGACGACGATCAGCACCACGCACAGGATCTGCAGGGTCATGAACTCGAACATGCCCTTGTAGATCGTCGCCAGCGACCACTCCTTGACCACCTGCTTCAGGTAGTAGGCGCTCATCGCCACGGGCGGCGACAGATAGGCGGTCTGCAGGACCACGGCGACGGTGGCGCCGAACCAGACCATCAGCATGTCCGGCGCGATGCCGAGCGAGGCGGACAGGGTGGGCCGCAGGCCTTCCATCACCGGATAGAAGATCGGCAGGAATACCAGGATCACCGCCGGCCACTCGAACGGCCAGCCGAGCAGGAAGATCAGGCCGAGCACCAGGATCAGCATGACGATCGGCGAGAAGGGCAGCGCCAGCATCGACTCGGTGATCCAGTTCGCGGTACCCAGGCGCGCGAACACCGCGCCGAAGATGTTGGAGGTGACCGCCAGCAGCAGCACCATGCTCGACGTGGCGGTGGTGCTCAGGACGGCGCGCTTGAGCACCGCCCAGGAGAACCGGCCGTACGCGACCATCAGGACCGCGGCGCCGAGAGCGCCGATCGCGCTCGCCTCGGTCGGCGTGGCGAGGCCGGCCAGCATCGAGCCGAGCACTGCCGCGATCAGCAGCAGCAGCGGCATCACGCCGACCACCAGTTCCACCAGGATCGCGCCGATCGAGTGGATCCGCTCCTCTTTCGGCACCGGCGGGCCGAGCTTGGGATTGAGGTAGGAGCGGATCATCAGGTAGGCGAGGTAGATGCCGGCGAGCAGGAAGCCCGGGCCGAAGGCGGCCGAGTACAGCTCGGCGACCGAGACGCCGATCACCGGACCCATCACGATCAGCATCACCGAGGGCGGGATCAGGATGCCGAGCGTGCCGCCCGCGGTGATGCAGCCGGCGGCGAGCTTCTGGTCGTAGCCGGTCTTGTTCATGATCGGGCTCGCCATGATGCCGAGCACCGTCACCGCGGCGCCGACGATGCCGGTCGCCATGGCGAAGATGGTGGCGGTCAGGATCACCACCGCGAACAGCGCGCCGCGGATCGGCGCGAGCAGCATGCGGAAAGCGTTGAACAGGCGCTCCATCAACCCGGCCTGCTCGGTGAGGAAGCCCATGAAGATGAACAGCGGCACCGCCGCGAGCAGCTCCTCCTTCATCATGCCGATGGTCTGGAAATACGCCAGGTCGAACACCACGTGGCCGAGGCCGAAGTAGCCGAAGGTGAGCGCGAGGAACAGCAGCGTGAAGCTGATCGGGAAGCCGATGAAGATGGCGCCTAGCATCACCAGCAGCATCACCAAGCCGAGGAATGCCAGGCCGCTCATTGGGGTAAGGCGGGAGCCTTTGCCGCCGTTTTCATATCTCGATCTTTTCCTT
>DASUZH010000002.1:0-4076 GCA_036376975.1 Burkholderiales bacterium
GCCGGCGCGGGCGCGATCCTGGCGATGGCCTGCGACCTGCGCTACGCGGCGCCGTCCGCGAAGGTCGCGTTCCTCTTCGTGCGCGTCGGCCTCGCCGGCTGCGACATGGGCGCCTGCACCATCCTGCCGCGCATCATCGGCCAGGGCCGCGCCTCCGACCTGCTCTACACCGGGCGCTCGATGAGCGCCGAGGAAGGCCTGGCCTGGGGCTTCTTCAACCAGGTCACCGACGATGTGCTGAATTTTTCAAAGGAAAAGGCGAAAGAGCTGGCCGCCGGGCCGACGCTCGCGCACGCCATGACCAAGAAAATGCTGCACCAGGAATGGAACGTCGGCGTCGACGAGGCGATCGAAATGGAAGCCCAGGCCCAGGCCATCCTGATGCAGACCAAGGATTTCCACCGCGCCTACCAGGCGTTCGCGGCGAAGCAGAAGCCGGTATTCGAAGGCGACTAAGCATGGACAGGTTCGCCCACCTGGACTGGCCGTTCTTCGACGACCGGCATCGCAAGCTGGCCCGCGAGGCGGACGCGTGGGCGGCGCAGAACCTGGGCTACAGCCACGGCGACGACGCGGACGCGATCTGCAAGCGCCTGGTGCAGGACCTCGGCTGCGCCGGCTACCTGCACCACAGCGCGAGCGAGAAGCCGGACGTGCGCTCGATCGCGCTGCTGCGCGAGGTGTTCGCCTACCACTCCGGGCTCGCGGACTTTTCCTTCGTCATGCAGGGTCTCGGCAGCGGCCCGATCGCACTGGTCGGCGATGCCTCCCTGAAGGAAAAGTACCTCTCGAAGGCAGCCGCAGGCGACGCGATAGCGGCATTCGCGCTTTCCGAGCCCGATGCCGGTTCGGACGTGCAGGCCCTGACCACGACGGCGAAGAAGCAGGGCAGCCATTGGCTGCTCGACGGCACCAAGACCTGGATCTCGAACGGCGGGATCGCGCACTTCTACGTCGTGTTCGCGAAGGCCGAGGAAGGCATCTCGGCTTTCGTGGTGGACGCGAAGGACGTCGACGCGTCCGAGCGCATCGACATCGTGGCGCCGCACCCGATGGCGACGCTCAAGCTGAAGGGCGCGAAGGGGACGTTGCTGGGCGAGGCCGGGCAGGGGTTCAAGCTCGCCATGAGGAATCTGGATATCTTCAGGACGACCGTCGCGGCTGCCGCGAATGGTTTTGCCCGACGGGCTCTTCAGGAATCCCTTTCCAGGTCGCGAGAGCGGAAGATGTTTGGGCAGACCCTGGGAGATCTTCAGATGTCGCAGGGCAAGCTCGCCGACATGGCGACCGGCATCGATGCGGCGGCGCTGCTCACCTACCGCTCGGCGTGGGTCAAGGATACGAAGGGAGCGCGCGTCACGCGGGAGGCGGCGATGGCGAAGATGTTCGCCACCGAGACGGCGCAGCGCGTGATCGACGACGCGGTGCAGCTGCTCGGCGGCCTCGGCGTAAAGCGCGGCCACCCGGTCGAGCGCCTGTACCGCGAAGTGCGCGCGCTGCGCATCTACGAGGGCGCCACCGAAGTGCAGAAGCTGATCATCGCCAAGGATCTGCTGAAGGGATGAGCTACACGGGCCACCTGGATACCTTCGCGCGCGACAACCTGCCGCCGCGCGCGCTGTGGCCGGAGCTGGGCTTCGAGCTGCCCGAGCTGCAGTACCCGAGCCGCCTGAACTGCGCCGCCGAGCTGCTCGACAAGCCGGTGACCCGCGGCCACGGCCACCGCGTCGCGCTGCGCTCGCCCGACGGCGAGTGCACCTACACCCAGCTCTTCACGCAGGCCAACCGGCTCGCCAACGTGCTGGTGCGCGAGATGGGCCTCAGGCCCGGCAACCGCGTGCTGCTGCGCGGCCCCAACAACCCGATGATGGCGGCGTGCTGGTTCGCGGTGATGAAGGCGGGCGGCGTGTGCGTCGCCACCATGCCGCTGCTGCGCGCCAAGGAGCTGGGCGAGATCGTCGAGAAGGCCGAGATCACGCACGCCCTCTGCGACAAGCGCCTCGAGGAGGAAATGAAGAAGGTCGCCTCGCGCCACCTCAAGCAGGTCCGCTACTGGTACGACGCGGGCGCCGAGTCGCTCGACGAGCTGGCGCTCAAGCAGCCGCTGTGGTTCACCAACGTGGCCACCGCGGCCGACGACGTGGCGCTGATCGCCTTCACCTCCGGCACCACCGGCCGGCCGAAGGGCACCATGCACTTCCACCGCGACGTGATCGCGATGAGCGACCTGTTCCCGCGCTCCTGCCTCGGCATGCACAAGGACGACGTGGTCTGCGGCACGCCGCCGCTCGCCTTCACCTTCGGCCTCGGCGGCATGCTCTGCTTCCCGATGCGCTACGGCGCGTCGAGCGTGCTGATCGAGAAGCACACGCCGGAGTCGCTGCTGCAGACCATCGAGCGCTACCGCGCCACCGTGTGCTTCACCACGCCGATCATGTACCGGCAGATGGCCGGCCTGGCGGAGCGCTTCGACCTGTCCTCGCTCAGCCGCTGCGTTTCCGCCGGCGAGGCGCTGCCCGACGCCACCCGGCGCGCGTTCCGCGACGCGACCGGCATCGAGATCATCGACGGCATCGGCTCGACCGAGATGATCCACATCTTCATCTCGCACACGCCCGAGCGCGTGCGGCGCGGCGCGACCGGCTATGCGATCCCGGGCTACCAGGCTACGGTGCTGAACGATGCCCTCGAGCCCTGCAAGCCCGGGGAAGTCGGCCGCCTCGCGGTGAAAGGGCCGACCGGCTGCCGCTACCTCGCCGACGAGCGGCAGCGCCAGTACGTGATCAGCGAGGGGAAGATGCGCGGCTGGAACCTGACCGGCGACGCCTACATGATGGACGCAGACGGCTACTTCTTCTTCCAGGCGCGCACCGACGACATGATCATCTCGGCAGGCTACAACATCGCCGGCCCCGAGGTGGAGGACGCGCTGCTCGCGCATCCCGCGGTGGCGGAATGCGGCGTGATCGGCGCTCCCGATGCGGAGCGGGGAACGATCGTGAAGGCCTTCGTCGTGCTGAAGCCGGGCAACGAAAAAACCGAAGACCTGAAGAAAGCGCTGCAGGAGCACGTCAAGAACGCCATCGCGCCCTACAAATACCCGCGCGCCATCGAATTCATGGACTCCCTGCCGCGCACCGAGACCGGCAAGGTCCAGCGCTTCAAACTGAGGACACCATAATGCAGATCCTTCAACCGCCTTCCTGGGCGCGCGCCAGGGGCTTCTCCAACGGCATCGCGGCCAGCGGGAAACTCGTCTTCATCGCCGGGCAGATCGGCTGGACCGGCCAGGGCAAATGGGAGGCGCGCGACTTTGCAGGTCAATTTAGACAAACAATAAAAAATATTCTCGCCGTGCTGGCCGAGGCCAACGGGAAACCCGAGCACATCGTCCGCCTGACCTGGTACGTGATCGACAAGAAGGAGTACCTGAGCTCGCTGCAGGAAGTGGGCGCCGCCTACCGCGAGCTGATGGGCAAGCACTACCCGACGATGGCCGTGGTGCAGGTGAGCGGCCTGGTCGAGGACCAGGCGCGCCTGGAGATCGAAGCGACCGCGGTGGTGCCATGAAGGTCGCCGTCATAGGAGGAGGGCCCGGCGGGCTGTACTTCGCCCTGCTGGCGAAGAAGGCCTGGCCGCGCTGGGACATCACGGTCTACGAGCGCAACCGCCCCGACGACACCTTCGGCTTCGGCGTGGTGTTCTCCGACCAGACGCTCGATTCGTTCAAGGCCTACGACCTGCCGACCTACGAGCGCATCCGGCGCCGCTTCGCCTACTGGGGCGACGTCGACGTGGTCTACAAGGGCGAGGTGATGCGCTCCGGCGGCAACGGCTTCTGCGGCTGCTCGCGCAACGCGCTGCTCAACATCCTGCAGGACCGCGGCCGCGAGCTTGGCGTGCAGATGCGCTTCCAGCGCGAGGTGGAGGGCCTGGAGGAGTTCGGGGATTCCGACCTGATCGTGGTGGCCGACGGCATCAACTCGCGCATCCGCGAGCAGCACAAGGCGCACTTCAAGCCGGTGGTAGACCTGCGGCCGAACAAGTTCACCTGGCTTGGCTCGACCAAGCCGCTC
>DASUZH010000003.1:0-2634 GCA_036376975.1 Burkholderiales bacterium
CACGTGCACGCGCGGCCGCTCGAGCTGCCGACCTCGGTGTTCGGCCTGGCGGTGACGCCGAAGAAGCGCGGCGACGAGCAGAAGGTGTCCGACGTGCTGCACAAGATCATCGCCGAGGACCCCTGCTTCCGCATCGAGCACAACTCGCAGGCGAACGAGACGGTGATGCGCGGCCTCGGCGAGATGCACCTGAAGACGGTGCTGGAGAAGATGTCGTCGCACTACAAGCTCGAGCTCGACACGCGCCCGCCGTCGATCCCGTTCCGCGAGACCATCGCGGCGCGCGCCGAGGGTCACAGCCGGCACAAGAAGCAGACCGGCGGCGCCGGCCAGTTCGGCGAGGTGTTCCTCAAGGTGGAGCCTCTGCCGCGCGGCAAGGGCTTCGAGTTCGTCGACAGCGTGAAGGGCGGCGCGATCCCCAACCAGTTCATTCCGGCGGTCGAGAAAGGCGTGCGCGGCGTGCTGCAGTCCGGCTACCTTGCCGGCTACCCCCTGCAGGACGTGCGCGTCACCGTGTACGACGGCAAGCACCACGACGTCGATTCCAAGGAAGTGGCCTTCGTCTCCGCCGGCCGCAAGGCGTTCCTCGACGCGCTCGGCAAGGCGCGCCCGATCCTGCTCGAGCCGATCGTCAACGTCGAGATCACCGCCCCCGAGGCGAAGATGGGCGACGTCGCCGGCGAGCTGTCCGGGCACCGCGGCCATATCAAGGGGTCCGACGCGCCTCGCCCGGGCACGGTGCAGATCTCGGCGCAGGCGCCGCTTTCCGAGCTCGAGCACTTCCCGGCTCGGTTAAAATCGCTCACTGCCGGCCATGGCTCCTACAGCATGGAGTTCAGCCATTACGAGCCGGCGCCGCCGCAGCTGACGCAAAAGCTGGTGGCGGCCCACAGACCCGCCGCTCAAGAGGAATGACTAGATGAGAAAGCTGTTCCTGCTGCTTCCCGCGCTGCTGCTCGCGCTTTCCGGGTGCGCCACCAAGGGTGGCGCGCCGTTCTCCGAGGCGCAGGTCGAGGCGGGCAAGGCGCTGGTCTACATCTACCGGGACGACACGGTGGACGGCGAGTGGCTGCCGGAGGTCTGGATCCCCGGCACCGCCGCGCCGAGCTTCGACCTGCCCAACCGCCGCTATGCGGCGGTCAACCTCGCGCCGGGGAAGCACGTCGTCAAGGCGATGTGGGTGCGGCGCTCGGACATACCCGAGGCCGAGACCACCATCACGGTCGAGCCGAACCAGACCTACTACGTCAGGGTCCTCTACGAAACGCACGACGGCGCGCTCGGCAAGTCGGTGGTGTTCTACATGAACGCCAAGACCGCGGTGCGCGCGGTGCCGCGCGAAGAGGCGATGAAGTCGCTGCCGAACACCAAGTCGGCCCGCTAGGTCTTGCACTACGTACGCACCGGGCGCGGCGCGCCGCCGCTGGTTTTCGTCCACGGCTTCTGCTGCAGCCACGAAGACTGGCTGTTGCAGACCAACGCGCTGAAGAACAGCTTCGAGGTCGTCGCCTGCGACCTGCGAGGCCATGGGCAGACGCCCGGCCGCCCGCACGAGCTGTCGATCGAGCACTTCGGCGGCGATGTAGCAGCTCTTCTTTCGGTTTTGAAACTTGAAAAATCAATTCTGATTGGCCACAGCATGGGCTGCCGCGTGGTGCTGGAGGCGGCGCGCGTCGCGCCCGACAGCGTCGCCGGCGTGGTCCTGATCGACGGCAGCCAGCAGGGCAGCGGCGATCCCGCGGCGGCCGAGAAGAACGCGCGCGATTTCATCGAGGCGAAGGGCTTCGCCGCCTTCGCCGACGGCCTGTTCCGCGGCATGTTCCTGCAGGAGTCGGATTTGTCGCGCGCGGTCGTGGCGCGCGCGCTGCGCGTGCCGGCGGAGAACGGCATGGCGCTGTGGCCCCGCATGGCGCGCTGGGATGCAACCTACGTCGAGGCGGTGCTCGCGGGGCTGAAGGTGCCGGTGCTAGCGATCCAGAGCACCTACCTCAACGCCGAGCGCAAGCGTCTTCCCCTTCAGGCCGGGCAGAGCTCTCCCTGGCTGGATCTGGTCAAGCAGAAATCCAGCAATCCGAGAATCGAGGTCCTGCCCGGCCTCGGCCACTTCCCGCAGCTCGAGGCCGCGGACCAGGTGAACCGCCTGATCAGCGGCTTTGCAGCAGGCGGTCGATGAAGCGGTGAACTCCGAGGGTTTGTGAGCCGCTGACCAGCGGCTCACGTTGCTGCTCGATGGCGTCGAGGAAATCGCGCCAGGCGGCGAGGTGGTAGTCATGCGGGAACGCCATGGGGTCGGCGCCCGCGCCGCCGGCGGTGCCTTCCTCGCCGGCGATTTCTCTGCGGCCGTCGTGCCAGCGGATCTCGGCCCGCGTGCCGGCCAGCGTGGCCGTGCCCTTCTCGCCGATGATCTCGATGCTCTCTGGCGTGCCCGGATACGCGGTGGTCGTAGCCTCGACGATTCCGAGCGCGCCGCTCCGCCACTTCACCGCCGCGCAAACCAGGTCCTCGGTTTCCATGCGATGCACCGGCGTCGTCGCGCTGAAGCTCTTCACCTCGGCCGGCTCGCCGGCCAGCGCGAGCAGCACGTCGAGCGTGTGGATGCCCTGCGTGAGGAGGACGCCGCCGCCGTCGCGCGCC
>DASUZH010000004.1:0-2737 GCA_036376975.1 Burkholderiales bacterium
GCACCGCGGGCGCCACCGCCAGCTCGAGCATCGAAATGGCGGAGCCCAGCGCGGCGACGAAAAGCAGGACGTAGAAGGCAACCCCGGCGGCGGCGCCGAGCGGCATGCCGGCGAAGGCGAGCGGCAACGTGACGAACACCAGGCCCGGTCCGCTCGCCGGGTCGAGGCCGTGCGCGAACACCAGCGGGAACACGGCGAAGCCCGCGAGCAGGGAGATGGCGGTGTCGATGGCGATCGAGGCGAGCGCCGCCTGCGTGAGCGCGATCGTGCGCCCTGCATAGGCGGCGTAGGTGATCATCACGCCGAAGCCCACGCCGATCGAGAAGAAGCCCAGGCCGAGCGCCTCGAGCGCGGCGCGCGCCGTGAGCCGGGAGAAGTCGAGCCGGAACAGGAAGCGCAGCGTGGCGCGCAGGTCGCCCTCGAGCACGCCGTAGACGGCTAGCGCGGCGATCAGGGCGACGAGCAGCGGCATCAGTACTTTGGACGCCGCCTCGATGCCGGCGCTCACGCCGCGCGCGACCACTGCCGCAGCGAGCCCGAGAAACAGCGCCGTGTACGCGGCCATGCGCGCAGGCGACGCGAGCAGCGCGTCGTAGCGCGCCTGGATTGCGCGTGCATCGGCCGCCTGCGCGCCGCCCAGCGCGTCGGCGGCGTAGGCGAGCGTCCAGCCGCCGATCACCGAATAGAAGCTGAGGATCAGGGCACCGGCGAGCACGCCAAACGCTCCCACCCACCCCCAGCGCGGCGAGCCGCCGTGCGCGGCGGCCAGCCGCCGCAGGCTCTCCGCCGCGCCGCCGCCGCCGCGCCGGCCGATTGCGAACTCGGCCAGCATCAGCGGCACCACCGCCAGGGCCAGGCCGAGCAGGTAGAACAGGATGAAGGCGGCGCCGCCGTTCGCGCCCACCTCGTAGGGAAACTTCCAGATGCTGCCCAGCCCGACCGCGGAAGCGACCGCCGCGAGGATGAAGCCGACGCGCCCCGACCAGGAGTCTTTCACCGCTCCATTTCAGCCGATCCGGGCGGCAGCCGCTTGACCCCGGTCAAACGCGGTCGGCTCGCTGTCGTACGAATTGATACAACCGGGGCTTTCCCTGAGGCGGCATAGGAGCAAGCCTGATGGCTGCGCCCCTCCCCGGGGTGTAGCTTGGGAGCGTGGCACCCGACCTGCGCACCGTGCTGGCGATGCTCGCGGCAAGCGCGCTCCTGATGAGCGTCGTGCTCTGCGTCGGCATCCGCACGCGGCGCGCCGACGGCTTCCTGAAGTGGAATGCCGGCCTGGGCGTGCTGGCCGCGGGATGGCTGCTCTCGATGCTGCGCGGCTGGCTGCCCGACGTCGCCGCAGTGGCGGGCGCCGAGGCCCTGCTGCTCAGCGGATTCTGCCTGCAGCTCGCCGCCGTCGCGGAATTCGGCCAGCAGCGCGCGCGCCCCTGGCTGTGGGTCGTGCCGGGGCCGCTGCTGTTCCTCGCGCTGCTGTTGTTCCTGCGCAATCCGGCCGCGCTCACCGCCGCCGCCAGCGTCGCCTGCGCCGCCGCGCTGGCCGCGACGGCGACCGCCACGCGGCGGCTCGCCGGCGGCGGCGCACCGCGCCGCATGCTGGGGCTCGCCTGCGACGCCGGCGCGGTCATCCTGCTCGCGCGCGCCGCCAGCAGCGTGTTCCTGTCCCGCGCGCGGCCCGAGTTCCTCCCCGCGGTCGAAACGGCGGCGCTGATCGGGCTGTTCATGACCAGCGCGGCCGCCTCCATCGGCTTCCTGTTGCTGCACCGCGAGCGGGCGGAAGCCGGCCTGGCCCGCCTCGCCGCGTACGACCCGCTGACCGAGGCGTTCAACCGCCTCGCGTTCATGAACCTGGCGGAGGGCCAGGTCGCGCGCGCGCGGCGCTCGGGCGAGCCCTGCTCGCTGCTGATGCTGGATCTGGACCACTTCAAGCGCGTCAACGGGCGCTTCCGGCGCAGCGTCGGCGACCGCGCGCTGCGCGAGCTCGCCGCCATCCTGCGCTCGGGGCTGCGGTCGAGCGATCTGGTCGGCCGCTACAGCGGCGAGGAGTTCTGCGTCCTGCTGCCGAACACGACTCTCGGCGTGGCGCTCGAAGTCGCAGAGCGGCTGCGCGCCACGGTCGCCGCGCGGCGGCTCGGCGCCGTGACGCCCGCCGTGACCGTGAGCGTCGGCGTCGCCCCCTGCGAAGCGGAGCGCGCCGGCGCGCTGCACGTCGCCATCGCCAGCGCCGAGCAGGCCCTGCGCGTGGCGAAGAAGGACGGCTGCAACCGCGTCGCCCGCCCGCCGCTGCCTCGCCGCGCCCGCCGCGCCGCCTAGGGTTTGACGTACGTCAAAGGCCGCCGCCGCGCGGCGCCTATGGTAGAGGCATGAGCAGCGTCCTGATGGTGTCCTTGCTGGCCGTGTTCGTCGTCATCCTGGTCCTGTTTTCCTACGCCGTGGTGGTCGAGGGTTGGCGCATCTACCGCTCGGACAGCCGGCTGCGCCTGCTCGAGGCCATCCGCGGCCAGCGCCTGCCGGAGCCCGCGCTGGACAGCGAGCGTGCGGCGCGCAACGCCGCGAGAGCAACGCATCGCTGCCTGACCTGCGCGTCGCAGGCCCGCTGCGACAAGGTCCTGGCCACGCGCGACTGGAAAGCGCTGCGCGAGATCTGCCCGAATACGGCCTACATCGACAGCCTGCGGAGGCCGGAGTGCCGAACCGCAGGGACGTCATCCAGCTCGCCGCGGCAATCGGCGAGCGCCGC
>DASUZH010000005.1:0-2768 GCA_036376975.1 Burkholderiales bacterium
GGCGGACGCCGGCGCACGCGCACGCGCGCGCTCGGTCTCGGCGGAGATGCACTCCGGGTTCGGCGCCGTGCGCAACAACATGCCGATGAACGTGCGCAACCGCTATCCCGGCAAGGGGCGCAGCGTGGACGTGGATACCGATATCGCGCGCATCGACGCGATCTGGAGCGCGGCGCAGAAGCCGCTCCTGTTCGGCGGCTTCTGCGCCGCCGACGCGATGTTCGCGCCGGTGGTGTTCCGCTTCCGCACCTACCAGCCGCCGCTCTCGGCGGCCAGCCGCGCCTACCTGGAGGCGATGCTCGCGCTGCCGGCGATGCAGGAATGGAGCGCTGCCGCCGAGCGCGAGGCGGAAGTGCTGTCGAAGTACGACGAACTGTACGCGTGAAGAGTTACGTCGTCGGCGGAGCGGTGCGCGACGAGTTGCTCGGCCTGCCGGTGAAAGACCGCGACCACGTGGTGGTGGGAGCGACGCCGGAAGAGATGGTCAAGAAAGGGTTCAAGCCGGTCGGCAAGGACTTTCCCGTCTTCCTGCACCCCACGACGCACGAGGAATACGCGCTCGCCAGGACCGAGCGCAAGAGCGGCCGCGGCTACAAGGGCTTCACCGTCCACGCCGCGCCCGACGTCACGCTGGAAGACGACCTGCGTCGGCGCGACCTCACCATCAATGCGATGGCCAAGGCTGAAGACGGTTCCTTGATCGACCCGTTCCACGGCAAGCGCGATCTCGAGGCCCGCACCCTACGCCATGTGAGCGAGGCCTTCTCGGAGGACCCCGTCCGCATCCTCCGCGTCGCGCGCTTCGCGGCGCGCTTCGGTTTCGAGGTCGCGCAAGCGACCATGGAGTTGATGAAGAAGATGGTCGACGCGGGGGAGACCGACTACCTGGTGCCGGAGCGCGTCTGGCAGGAATTCTCCAAGGGCCTGATGGAGGAGCGTCCCGGCCGCATGTTCGAGGTGCTCGAGGCCTGCGGCCTGCGCGAGCGGCTGCTGCCCGAGCTGGAGACCCAACCCGAGGTGATGGCGGGCAGCCTCGCGGTGCGCTTCGCGCTGCTCGCCTGGGCGCTCGCCGAGGACGAGGTGGAAACGCTCTGCCGGCGCCTGCGCGTGCCGAACGAGCCGCGCGAGCTCGCGCTGCTGGTGAGCCGCAACCGCCAGCGCCTCGAATCGGCCAACGCGGCGACCCCGGCCGAGCTGCTCGAGCTGCTCAAGCGCACCGACGCTTTCCGCCGACCGGAGCGGTTCGCCGAGCTGCTCGAGGTCGCGCGGCTCGCCGCGCACGGCACGGACTTCGCGCGCCTGGAGAAGGCGCGCGCGGCTGCGGCGGCGGTCGACGCCGGCGCGATCGCGCAGCGCGGCGGCGACATCGCCGCGGCGGTCGACGAAGCGCGGCTGCAGGCGATTGCCGGGGCCGCGTGAGGCTTCCGTGAGGTTTCCTAGATCACGCGGCTGATCAGCCAGACCACCAGCGAAAGAGCGAGCGTGCTGGCGATCGGGATGTAGTAGATTCGTCCGCGCGCCGGGATCTGCAGGTCGCCCGGCAGCTTGCCGAGGCCGAAGCGGCCCAGGCGCGGCGCGAGCAGCGAGAACACCACCAACACAATCACAACGGTAATCAGCCACTTCATCATGATCGACTTATATACCTGGAGCACCCCGAACGGCAGGAAGGTTTCGATAATGCTCGAGGAATGCGCGCTGCCGTACCGCGTGCACAAGATCAACATCGGCACGAACTCGGAGCAGTTCACGCCCGAGTACCTGAAGATCAACCCGAACGGCAAGATCCCGTCGATCGTCGACCCCGACGGGCCGGACGGCAAGCCGATCGCGCTGATGGAGTCGGGCGCGATCCTGATCTACCTGGCGGAGAAGACCAAGAAATTCTTTCCAGGAAAAATCAAATACGACGTCCTGCAATGGCTGATGTTCCAGATGGGCGGCGTCGGCCCGATGTTCGGCCAGGCGCACCACTTCATGCGCGCGAAGAAGGACGAGGTTCCCTACGGCAGCGAGCGCTACGGCAACGAAGCGAAGCGGCTGTACGGCGTGATGGACGTGCATCTCGGGAAGAAGGAGCACTTCGCCGGCGAATACACCATCGCCGACATGGCGATCTATCCGTGGGTGGCGCGCCACGAGTGGCACCGGGTCGACCTGAGCCAGTTCCCGAACGTGAAGCGCTGGTACGACAAGGTCGGCGCGCGGCCGGCGGTGGTGAAGGGGATGGCGGTCCCGCAGGTCTAGCCTAGCGGGCGTATTTCCGCAGGAACGCGTTGATCTGGTCGACCCGCAGTTGCGGCTCGCCCTGGAGGGGGTGGGTGCCGACCACTACGTTCATCCACTGCATGTTCCTCTGCATTCGCGCCACCACCGCCGGCCACTCCGCCGCGGTGTGGCGCTTGGGGTCGGGCAGCACGTGGCACTGGTTGCACGCCAGCCGGAAGGCCTCGCCCGAGGGGCGGTAGACCTCGGGATAGAGCTTCGGGTCGAGCGGCGTCTGCCCGTGCTTCTGCAGGTAGGCGGTCAGCGTCTTCGTCTCCTCGGCGGAGGGCGCCTTGACTCCGGCCATCATCTCGGCCATCAGCTTGCCCATGTTGCCGCGGCCTTCCATGCGCACCACCATGCGGTCGACGATCGGCGGCCATTTCTCGGCGTGGTGCATGGCCGGGTTCGCCAGGTTGTGGCATTGCACGCAGTAGCGCAGCGTGAGGCGCGCGCCGTCGGAATCGGGCTCGGGCAGCTGCTTCGCCTCGTAGGTGGGCGGC
>DASUZH010000006.1:0-6928 GCA_036376975.1 Burkholderiales bacterium
GTTGAGGACCAGCGCGCCGGGATGGAACCAGAGCAGGATGAAATAGAAATACCCCCACAGGGCGCCCAGCATGAGGTCGCCGGCCGCCGCCCCGTACAGCTTGTCCATCGTCAGCACGTCGCGGCGCAGCGCGTAGGAGGCGAGGTAGCTGATGGTGACGAAGTAGAACGCTGCCGAGAAGGCGTTCGACAGGATGACCCAGCCGCGCGCGTCGTAGATCTGGCCAACGACCATGCAGATTGCGGCAGGCACGGCGAGCAGCAACCCGATCAGCAGCGCGCCGGCGCCGCGGCCGATGGCGGCGGCGCCGGCAATCAGCACCGTCAGGTTGAGGCAGACGAGGACGATGCGCCCGCGCGGCGAACCCTCGAGGAAGGGCACCGACATGAGGACCAGAAGCAGGGCGCAGAACAGGTAGAAGCAGCGCTGGTGCAGCGTGAGGGTGAGCGTGTCGCGCGCTCTCTGGAAGCGCCGTTTCCTTGACGGGATGGTCATGGCAGCCGGGGGATTCTACGCCGCTACTTCTTGGTGACGCCCACCAGGGCGTCGGGCAGCCAGGTGGCGAGCTCGGGGAACACGGTGATCAGGGCGATGGCGAGCACCATCATGAAGAAGAACGGCAGCGAAGCGAGCGCGACGTAGCTGCTGTCGCGCCCGGTCATGGTCTGCAGCACGAAGATGTTGAAGCCGAGCGGCGGGGTGAGCTCGGCGATCTCCACCAGCAGCACGATGAAGATGCCGAACCACACCAGGTCGAAGCCGGCCTTCTCCACCATCGGGATCACGATCGAGGTGGTGAGCACGATCATCGACACGCCGTCGAGCGCGGCGCCGAGCAGGATGTAGATGCCGGCGAGGATCGCGATCAGGGTGTACTTGTGCGGCGCGAGCGCCGCCACCCATTCGGCCAGCGCGCGCGGGATGCCGGTGAACGCCATGCACGCGGAGAGGAAGCTCGCCCCCGCCAGGATGAACATGATCATGCAGGAGAGGCGCGTGGCGCCCATCAGGCTGTGCCGGAAGCTGTCGCGGCTCAGGCCGCCCGACCACCAGGCGATGGCGAGCGCGCCGAGCACGCCGTAGGCGGCGGCCTCGGTGGCGGTGGCCCAGCCTTTCACCATCACCACCACCACCAGGGCGATCAGGGCCATGCAAGGCATCAGCAGCTTCGTCTTTTTCAGCTTCTCGACAAAGCTGTACTTCATCTCGTCGCGGGGGGTCTTCGCCGGGTTGAGCAGCGCCCAGGCGATGATGTAGCCGGAGAACAGCGCGGTCAGCACCAGCCCGGGGATCAGGCCGGCGATGAACACCTTGATGATCGAGACCTCGGCGGCGACGGCGTAGACCACCATGATGATCGAGGGCGGCAGCAGGATGCCGAGGGTGCCGGCGGCGGCGAGCGAGCCGAGGCAGGTCTTCTCGTCGTAGCCGCGGCGCTTCAGCTCGGGCAGCGCGACCTTGGCGATGGTGGCGCAGGTGGCGGCCGAGGAGCCCGACACGGTGCCGAAGATGGCGCAGCCGAGGATGTTGACGTGCATCAGGCGCCCCGGCAGCCAGCCGAGCCAGGGCGCCAGGCCTTCGAACATCTCCTCCGACAGCTTGGTGCGGTAGAGGATCTCGCCCATCCAGACGAACAGCGGCAGCGCGGCGAGGGTCTCCGAGGCGCCGGTGCGCCAGAACGACTGGAACAGGCTAGGCGCCGGGTCGGAGTTGGTGAAGAACTGCAGGCCGAACCACGCCACCGCGGCGAGCGAGATGGCGATCCAGACGCCGCCGACCAGCAGCACGAGCAGCAGACAGAAAAGGATGATGCCGGCTTCCAATGGAGACATCTACACGGTCTCCGAGAAATCCCCTGCGGCCCTGCGGTCCTCCTCCGCGCGTCTGTAGGTGGGCTTCTCTTTCTTCAGGACCAGAAGCAATTCGTCCAGCACTGCGACGAGGAAGACCGCCACGCCGACCACCAGGCTCACCTGCGGGATCCACTCGGGGATCACCAGCAGGCCCTGCGTGACGTACTTGTCGCGCCAGTTCTCGTAGACGAACAGCGCGATGGCCCACAGCATCCAGGCGGTGAAGCAGAGGGTGATGCCGAGGGCGAACAGCTCGCAGCGCCAGCGCCCGCGCGGCCCGAGCCGGTCGAGCCACAGGCCGACGCGCACCAGCTCGCCGTGGCGGAAGGTATGGCCGAGGGCGAGGAACGCGGTCGCGGCGCACAGCCAGCCGATGATGTCGTCGGCGCCGCGGATCAGGATGCCGGCGCCGCGCCCGACGGCCTGCGCCAGCATCATGACGCAGATCGCCACCAGGCACGCCGCCGCCAGCACGGCGGCGGCGGCGTAGAGGCGGTCGAGGAACCGCCTCAAGAAGCTATTTGCCCCGGTACGCTTTGATGATGCTCTGGCCCTCGGCGCCCGACTTCTTCAGCCACTCGTCGAGGATCTGCGCGCCGACTTTCGAGTAGGCGGCGGTCATCGCGGCGTCGGGCTTGTGCAGCGTCATGCCGTTCTTGCCGAGCAGCTCGTTCGCCTCCAGGGTGCGCACCTTCGACATCGCCCAGCCGCGCGTTTCGGCGGTGGAAGCCAGGCGCAGCACCGCGGCCTGGTCGGCGGCGCTCAGCCGGCCGAAGGCGCGCGCGTTGACCACCACCGCGTTCTTCGGATGGAAAGCGGCGGTGTCGTAGTAGTTCTTGACGTACTCCCAGGCCTTGGTCGCGGTGCCGGTGGCCGACGAGGTAATCATCGCCTGGATGCCGCCGGTGGCGAACATCTGCGGCACGTCGGGCACCTGCACCACCGTCGGGCTGGCGCCGAGCAGCTCGGCGAGGCGCGCGGTGAGCGGGCTGTAGGTGCGGAACTTGGTGCCCTTCAGGTCGGCGACGCTCTTCAGCGGCTCCTTGGTATAGATGCCCTGGCCCGGCCAGGCCACCGAGTAGAGCAGCCTGAGGCCGCGCCCCTGCAGCTTCTTCTCGAGCAGCGGCTTCTGCGCCTGGTAGAACTTCCACGCGTCGTCGTAGCCGGCGGCGACGAACGGGATGTTGTCGGCCTCGAACACCGGGTCCTCGTTGCCGAACTGCGACAGCAGGAACTCGGCGATGTTGACCTGGCCGCTCGTTACCGCGCGCAGGATGTCGGGGTGCTTGATCAGCGAGCCGTTGGAGTGCACGACGATGTCGAGCCTGCCGCCGGTCGCGCCCTTCACGTCCTCGACGAACGACTTCACGTTGCGGGTGTGGAACTCGCCCTCGGAGTAGGGCGTGGGCATGTCCCATTTGGTCTGCGCCTGCGCCCCGGCGGCGAGCAGCAGCGCGGCGGCGCCCAGCATGACTGTGCGGATGATCACAAGGCCTCCCCGTGGAATGGAAGCCGGAATGGTGTTGCAGGCCGCCGCGGGTGTCAATGCGAGCCCGCGTCCCGGGCCGCCGGGCGCGACTCGATGATGTCGAGCAGCTTCTGGGGGTCGAACGGCTTCACCACGTAGGCGTCGGCGCCGGCGCGCCTGCCTTCCTCGACGTCGGCCGGCTGGTTGCGCGCGCTGAGCATCACCACGAAGACCGACTTCAGGCGCGGGTCCTGCTTCACCGCCGCGCACACCTGGAAGCCGCTCATGTCGGGCATCATGACGTCGAGAATCATCACGTCGGGCACGATGGCCTTCGCCTTCTCCAGCCCCTCGCTGCCGCTCGCCGCCTCGTGCACCTCGTACAGGCCGTAGCCGACGGTGTAGCGCACCAGCTTGCGCAGCTGGCCGATGTCGTCGACGATCAGCAGCTTGCGGGTCAGCATGGCAGCCAGATGGTGACCACGCTGCCTTCGCCCGGCGCGCTGTGCACCTCGATGCTGCCGTCGTGGAACTGCACGATCTCCTTCGACAGCGCCATGCCCAGGCCGCTGCCGGGGATCTCGCTCGCCTTGTCGGCGCGCCAGAACGGCTCGAACAGGCGGCCGACCTCGTCGGCCGACATGCCGATGCCGCGGTCGATGACGCTGATGCCGACGCGGTCCTTCTCGCAGAACGCGCGCAGCGTGACCGGCGTGCCCGGCGCGGAGAACTTGTGCGCGTTGCCGAGGATGTTGGCGAGCGCCTGCGCGATCTTGACGCGGTCGAGGCGCAGCTCGGGCAGCCCGGGCTCGACCTCCACCTGCACGCGGCGCGCCTCGCCGGGCGTCACCTGCTCGGCCGCCACGCGCTCGAGGATCGGCGCGAGCGGCTGGCGCACGAAGGCGAACGCCTGCGCGCCGCGCGCCTCGAGGCGCGACAGGTCGAGCAGGTCGTTGGAGATCTGCACCAGCCGTCCGGCCTGGTCGTGGATGGTCGCCACCACGTCGCGCGCCACCTCGGGGTCGTGGCCGCGCGTCTTCAGCAGCGCGGCGAAGCCGTAGATCGCGGTGATCGGCGTCCTCAGCTCGTGCGCCGCCTTGGCGATGAAGCCGCGGTAGCGCGCCCGGCTGCGCTGCCGGATGATGCCCTGCGCCCGGTTGACGACGAAGAACAGCGCGCCGTAGAGGGCGGCGAGCAGCGCGACCACGGCTGCCGCCACCAGCCACTGCTTGCGGTTGATCTCGCGCACCGAAGGGGTGGCGTCGGAATACACCTCGAACACGCCGCTGACGCGGCCCTCCTCGAAGGCCGGGATGTAGCTCTGGATCAGGTCGCGGTCCTGCACTTCCTGCTCGAGCGCGCTGAACGTGTTCCGGTGCACCAGCTCGGACAGCGTGCGGCCTTGCGCCGCGGCGATCACGCCTTGGTTGCCGCGGCGGTCCTCGCCGATCTGCTTCAGCTCGGTCGAGTAGAGCGTCATGCCGAGCAGGTCGTAGACCTTCACCTTGAAGACGTTGCTGCCGCGCATCAGGGCGAGGGCCCTGGCGTGCAGCTCGGGAATCTGCGGCGCGGCCTTGACTTCCGCCGCCGAGCGGCCCGCCATCGCGCGCACGAAGGGGCCGAAGTCCTTCGCCCACAGCTCGTTGGCGAAGATCCGGGTCAGGTTGACGTTGGCCTCCTGCTGCGTGCGGACCAGCCCGTCGATCGCGAGGTGACGGTACACCGCGCCGAGCACCACCGCGACGACGATGAAGGCGGCCAGGCTGGTGAGCGTGAAGTAGCGGACCAGGCGGAACTCGGCCTGCGGGCCGGCGGGCGACGCGAGCGCGGGCTCGCGCTGCGGCAGCGCGTGCGCGTCGTCCAGCAGGCCCGGCTGCGGCTGCATGTCGTCTCCCTTTCGCGCGCGACGTTACCTCAAATCGCGGCGCTTCCGGGCGCTACGGACGTTTCATGACAATTGGCGCGTGACTTCCTCCGCCAGCGCCAGGCTGGCCGTCAGCCCGGGGGACTCGATGCCGAAAAGGTGCACCAGGCCGGGGATGCCGTGCGCCTGCGGGCCCTGGATCTGGAAATCCGGCGCCGGCTCGCCCTGGCCGGCGGTCTTCGGCCGGATCCCGGAGTAGCCCGGCGCCAGGGCGCCGTCGGGCAGGCCGGGCCAGTAGCGCCGGATCGCGGCGTAGAAGCGCTCGGCGCGGCGCGGATCGACCTCGTAGCCGATGCGGTCGACCCACTCCACGTCCGGGCCGAAGCGCGCCTGCCCCGCCATGTCGAGCGTGACGTGCACGCCGAGGCCGCCGGGCTCGGGCACCGGGTACACCAGGCGCGAAAAAGGCGATCTGCCGGTCAGCGTGTAGTAGTTGCCCTTCGCATAGAACTCGCCCGGGGCGAGCTTCGCATCGTAGCCCTCGATGGCTTTTGCGACGGACGGCGCCTTCAAGCCGGCGCTGTTCACCAGCAAGGCGGTCTTGATCTTTTCCTCGCCCACCTGAAGCGCGAATCCATCCTGGACCACCTCTGCGCGGTCGAGGCTGCTCTTGAGCGCAAGCATCGCCCCATGCGACTCGGCATCGCCCTGGTAGGCGAGCATCAGCGAATGGCTGTCGATGATTCCGGTGGATGGCGAATAGAGCCCGGCGGCGCATTGCACCGCCGGCTCGAGCGCGACGACCTGCGCCCTGGTCATCCAGACCACGTCGGTGACGCCGTTGGCATGTGCTTTCTGCTGTATCGCCCTCAATTCATCCAGTTGATTCTCCGATGAGGCGACGATCAGCTTGCCGCTGCGCCGGTGCGGCACGCCGTGAGACACGCAGTATTCGTACAGCCGCTCCTTGCCGGCCACGCAGCTGCGCGCCTTCAGCGACCCCTTCGGGTAGTAGATGCCGGCGTGGATGACTTCCGAGTTGCGCGAGCTGGTATGCGTGCCGATCGCGTCCTCGGCTTCCAGGATCACCACCTCGCGCCCGGACATCGCGAGGGCGCGCGCCACCGCCAGGCCGACCACGCCCGCGCCGACTACGACCGCGTCAAGCTTTTCCACGCGCCAGGCGCCGCTCGGAGAGGAACGCGCCCAGCCCGGCGAGCGCGGCCGCGGTCGCCAGCGGGCGGGCGCTGCCGTCGAAAGCCGCGCCGAGGAGCGTGCTGACCAGCGCCCCGCAGACGAAGGCGAGCGCGCCGAGCAGCGAAGAGGCCGCGCCCGCCGTCGCCGCGAACGGCGACAGGGCGGTGGCAGTCGCGTTCGAGGTGATCAGCGCGGTGCCCGCCAGGAACACCATGAAGGGCAGCACCACTGCGCTCCAGTGCGCGACGCCGGTCCAGGCGAAGAGAGCGGCCAGCAGGCCCGAGCCGAGGGCGAGCAGGGCGCCGGCGCGCATCAGCGACCCCATCCCCCGCCGGATTACCAGGCGGCTCGACAGCCAGGCACCGCTGATCTGGCCGAGCATGACGAGGGCGAACATCCAGCCGTAGTCCGGCGTCGAGACGCCCAGGCCGCGCACCAGGGTGAACGCCGAGTTCGACACCCAGGCGAGGATGCCGATCTGGCCGCAGACCAGGAGCAGGAACGGCGGGTAGAAGCGCCGGTCGCGCAGGATGCCGGCGAAGCTGC
>DASUZH010000007.1:0-2779 GCA_036376975.1 Burkholderiales bacterium
GCGCACCGTGTCGCGCGTGCGCACGATCTCGCGCGGCACGCCGTCCATCACCTCGACCTTCTCGATGCTGCCGCCGGCGTCGACCAGGCGGGTGATCCTGGAGGTCTCGCTGCGGCTGCCGTTGCGGTAGACGAAGGTGCCGCTGTAGGAAAGCTTGTGGGTGGCGTCGTGGATGCGCCGCAGCCAGCCGGAAGCGTCGGGGGACTGGGCCTGCGCCAGCCCGGCGCAGAGCACAGCCGAGAGCCCGAGCGCCCGGCCGAGCATCATTTGCGCGCCTCGCGCGCCGGCGCCGGGGTCGACACGCTGCGCACGTACGGCGCCATGCCCTGGAAGGAGACGCGCGGGGAGAAGCCCTGGTGGGCGAGGAGATAGTCGTTGGCCGCGGTCGGCGGCGGCACGAGGTTCGGCTGCACCTGGGCGACTTCAGGAGCCGGCTGTTGCTGCGGGGCTGTTTGTGCCACCTGCGGGCCGCTCCCGGGCTGCGGGGCGAAAGCCAGCCAGCCGACCAGTCCGACCGCCGCGAAGCTGGCAGCAGCCGAGGCGAGGAACCAGGTGCGGGACTCGGCGCGGGCGCGCTGCGGCGCGAGCACCGTCGGCTCCGCCGCCAGGCGCTGCATCACGCCGGCCGAGAAGCCGGCCGACAGCACGCGGCTGTCGCGCATGGCGTCGCTGATCAGGTGGTAGCTGCGCCAGGCCTCCAGCGCTTCGCCGCCCTGCGCGCAGGCCTTGATCGTGTCGGCGGCCGAGCGCTCGTCGAGCTCGCCGTCCATCAGCTGTGAAATGCGCTCTTTCATGCCCCTACCACCTCTTGTCCTTGCTAGTCCCCAGCAACGGGCGCAGCTGCTCTGCGATCGCCTCGCGCGCCCGGAAGATCCTCGAGCGCACGGTGCCGATCGGGCAATCCATGGCCTGCGCGATGTCCTCGTAACTCATGCCCTCAAGCTCGCGCATCTGAATCGCCTTTCTCAGCTCCTCGGGCAGCTTCTCGATCGTGGCGTTCACCGTCTCCGCGATCTCGCTCGACAGCAACAGGCTCTCCGGCGTGTTGATGTCGCGCAGCTGCTCGCCTTCTTCAAACCCTTCGGCCTCTTCGGCCTCCACCTCGGTCGAGGTCGGCGCCCGCCGACCCAGAGCCATCAGGTAGTTCTTGGCCGTATTGATGCCGATGCGGTACAGCCAAGTGTAAAACGCGCTGTCGCCACGGAACGCGGGGAGCGCCCGGTAGGCCTTGATGAACGCTTCCTGCGTCACATCTTCGACCTCGGCCGGGTCGCGGATGAAGCGGGACAGCAGCCGCGCCAGCTTGCGCTGGTACTTGTCGACCAGCAGGCCAAACGCCTGCTTGTCGCCTTTCTGCGCCCGCTCCACCAGCTGCCGGTCGATCTCGCGGTCAGACATCCGATCGCGCTCTCAGGCCGGAGCCGTACTGCAAGGGCTCCCCACCCCCGTGCTTCCAACGCCTATGTGCCACAGACATACGCACTTTGAAATAGTTCGACGCAGTGTAGGGCCGCAGGTCAGCCGGCCAGTTGCTTCCCCGCCACGCCCGGCAGTTTGCCCCACCGGGCCCACAGGCGCAGAAGACGGAACGATTCGCGATCAAGCATGTCGGCGGTGACCAGCAGGTGGCGGCCAGAGTCCCGCGCCGCAAGGGTCACGATGAAGCGGCTGACGTGGCCGCCCTGCCGCAGCGCGAAGCTTGCGCCGCTTGCAAGCTCGGCCGCCGCCCCGCTGCCGAGCCCGCCGTTTCCAATGCGAATGGCGCGCACCGAGCCGGGCGAGCCGAGCAGCGCGCGGCTCCACGCGCTTGCCAGGCCCAGCGCCGCGAGCGCGGCGGCGAGCAGGCCGCCCGGCCATCCGGGCAGCGCGAGCGCCGCCGCCGCAGCGGCGCCCAGATGGGCGGCGACGATCATCGCCGCCAGGGGGCGCGAAGGAGAAAGCTGCAGGGCTGGGCGGTTCAGGTGCGGGCGAAAACCAGCGAGCCGTTGGTCCCGCCGAAGCCGAACGAGTTCGACAGCGCGGCGCGGATCGGCATCTTGCGCGCGCTGTTGGCGACGTAGTCGAGGTCGCACTGCGGATCCGGGTTGCGCAGGTTGATGGTCGGCGGCGAGACCTGGTCGCGCAGGGCGAGCGCGGTGAACACCGCCTCGACCCCGCCCGCCGCGCCCAGCAGGTGCCCGGTCATCGATTTGGTCGAGTTGACCGCCACCTTGGCCGCGCGCTCGCCCAGCAGGCGCTTGACCGCCACGGTCTCGGCGATATCGCCGAGCGGCGTCGAGGTGCCGTGGGCGTTGATGTAGTCGATGGTCGAGCCGTCGCTGCCGGCGTCCTTGAGGGCGTTGCGCATGGCGCGCAGCGCGCCGTCGCCGTCCTCGGGCGGTGCGGTCATGTGGAAGGCGTCGGCGGACACGCCGTAGCCGGTCAGCTCGCAGTAGATCCGCGCGCCGCGCGCCTTGGCGTGCTCGTACTCCTCGAGCACCATCGCGCCGGCGCCCTCGCCCAGCACGAAGCCGTCGCGCTCCTTGTCCCACGGCCGGCTGGCGGTGGCGGGATCGTCGTTGCGCGTCGACAGCGCGCGCGCCGAAGCGAAGCCGCCGATCGCCAGCTCGGTCACCACCGCCTCCGAGCCGCCGGCGATCATCACGTCGGCGTCGCCGTAGCGGATCGACTTGGACGCCTCGCCGATGCAGTGCGTCGAGGTGGTGCAGGCAGTGACCATGGCGAGATTGGGGCCCTTCGCGCCGATCTCGATCGACAGCAGCCCGGCGATCATGTTGAT
>DASUZH010000008.1:0-9456 GCA_036376975.1 Burkholderiales bacterium
CGGCTGCCTGGTCTATCCCGCGCACGACTACCGCGGCCTGAGCGCGACCAGCGTCGGCGAGGAGAAGCTCTACAACCCGCGCCTGGGCGAGGCGATCGGCGAGGGCGACTTCGTCGGCTACATGAAGCACCTCGGCCTCGCGCACCCGAAGCAGATGGAGCAGGCGATTCCTGCCAACCTCAGATGTGGTCGCCCTTCTCAAGGGATTGTTCCTTTGAAAGGCGAGGAATGGGCCCCACTTACGTACACCTTCGCCGGCATCTGGGAAGTGCAGCCGAACTGGCTGGAGGAGCACGCGGGCGAGGTGCAGATCGTCGACGTTCGCGAGCCGGATGAATTCAACGGGCCTTTGGGTCACGTCGAAGGCGCTCGCCTGATTCCGTTAGGACAGCTGAGTGATCAAATGAAAGCTTTGACGCAGGGAAAACCGATCGTCACCGTCTGCCGCTCCGGCGCCCGCTCGGCGCAGGCGACGCTGATCCTCGCCAAAGGCGGCTTCGGGAAAGTCGCCAACCTGTCCGGCGGCATGCTGCGCTGGCGCGCGCAGCGCTTCCCGGTCGAAGGCGGGACCGACTGATGGTGCGCACACGCTTCGCCCCCAGCCCGACCGGCTTCCTGCACATCGGCGGCGCGCGCACCGCGCTGTTCTCATGGGCGTACGCGCGAAGGCACAAAGGGGTTTTCGTCCTGAGAATTGAAGACACCGACCTGGAGCGCTCGACCGAGGCGTCGGTGCAGGCGATCCTCGACGGCATGAGCTGGCTCGGCCTCGACTGGGACGAGGGCCCGTTCTTCCAGATGAAGCGCCTCGCGCGCTACAAGGAAGTGGCGAACCAGCTCATCGCCGCGGGCCACGCCTACTACGACTACATGCCGCGCGAAGAATTGGACTTATTGAGGAAACAACAAACGGAAAGAGGCGAAAAGCCGCGCTACGACCGCGCCATCGGCCAGAAATACAAGGGCTCGGGCCCGGCGCCGGTGCGCTTCAGGACGCCGCAGGAAGGCAGCGTCGGCTGGAACGACCTGGTGAAGGGCCCGATCGAGTTCCCCAACGCGGAGCTCGACGACCTGGTGATCCTGCGCGCCGACGGCGTGCCGACCTACAACTTCGGCGTGGTGGTCGACGACCTCGACATGCAGATGACGCACGTCATCCGCGGCGACGACCATGTGAACAACACGCCGCGGCAGATCCACATATTCAATGCGCTGAAGAAGCCGCTGCCGCAGTTCGCCCACCTGCCGATGATCCTCGGCCAGGACGGCGAGCGGCTGTCGAAGCGCCACGGCGCGGTGAGCGTCACCGACTACCGCGACAACGGCTTCCTGCCCGAGGCCCTCATCAACTACCTCGCGCGCCTGGGCTGGGCGCACGGCAACGACGAAATTTTCTCGCGCGAGCAGCTGGTCCAGTGGTTCGACCTGAAGGACGTGTCGGGCGCGCCGTCGCGCTTCGACGGCGAGAAGCTGGCGTGGGTGAACCAGCAGTACCTGAAGAGCGCTTCTTCTTCCCGTCTCACGGAACTCGTGCGGCCACTGCTGCCGAAGGACGCGAAAGGGCCGCCGTTGGAGCGCGTGATCGATCTGGTAAAGGACCGCGCCTCGACGGTTCGGCAGCTCGCCGACGAGGCGATGCTCTTTTATGCTTTTGAGGGAAAAAGCTTTGCGGTGGAAGAGTCGGCGCGCAAGGCGCTTGGCAGCCTGAAGGCGAAGCTCGAGAAGGCGCCGTGGGAAAAGGCTGCCATCTCCGAAGCCATGAAGCAGGTGCTGAAGGAGAGCGGCCTGAAGATGCCGCAGCTCGCCATGCCGCTGCGCCAGGCGGTCACCGGGCGCACGCAGACGCCGTCGATCGACGCGGTGCTCGAGCTGCTCGGGCGCGACACGGTGCTGGCGCGGCTTTCGCGACAGCTCGAATAGGAGTCGCCATGAAGAAGCTGCTCATCGCTTTCCTGGGAATCGTTTCCGGCGCCGCGCTCGCCCAGAGCCTCGAGCCCGGGCAGTGGGAGTTCAGCAGCGAGATGGTCACGCAGGGCTCGGCCAGGAAGCAGCCGATGGCCCTCAACATGAAGCGCTGCATCAGCAAGGCGGAGGCCGACGACCCGCAGAAGTGGTGGGGCAAGCAGGCGGAGAAGAGCGACTGCAAGGTAACGACCAAGAAAAAGGGCGGCGGCGTCTATACCTGGGACGTGTCCTGCCCGAGCCGGAAAATGACCGGCAGCGGCATCGCCAAGGTCGGGCGCGGCACCATGGAGAGCACCCAGACCATCGTCACCGAGCGGGACGGCAAGAAGTCGGAGATGACGATGAAAATGAACGGGAAACGCATTGGACCGTGCTAGCCCGGTGCTATAATCGCCGCCCTCGGTCGGGGGTATAGCTCAGCTGGGAGAGCGCTTGCATGGCATGCAAGAGGTCACCGGTTCGATCCCGGTTACCTCCACCAACCGACGAAGAAGCTGAAGTAGTGCGCCTCGCAGTCCCCATCGTCTAGAGGCCTAGGACATCGCCCTTTCACGGCGGTAACCGGGGTTCGAATCCCCGTGGGGACGCCAACTTGGCCGCGCGGAACGTAGAATTTCCGCCATGAGAACCGTCTACTCCCTCTGCCTCGCGTTCTTCCTCGCCGCGGGCACGGCGCTCGCGCAGCAGGACCGCCCGGTGCGCTTCATCCTGCCGAATGCCGCGGGCTCCGGCGTCGACACGATCACGCGCTCCGCGCAGCCCGCGTTCGCCAAGGCCTTCGGCGCGCCCGTGGTGGTGGAGAACCAGACCGGGGCGGGCGGCGTCATCGGGCTGCAGTCGCTGGCGCGCTCCGCGCCCGACGGCAACACGCTCGCCGTGGTGTCGAACAACGTGGTGATCTTCCCGAGCGTGCTGAAATCGCTGCCGTTCGACATGCCGGGCGACTTCACGCCGATCGCGCAGGTCGGCTCGACGCCGATGGTGCTGGTGGTCAACCCGTCGAAGGTCGCGGCGACCAGCCACAAGGAGCTCGCCGCGCTGATCAGGAGCAAGCCCGACGCGCTCAACTACGGCTCGAGCGGAAGCGGCACCATCCTGCACCTCGCCGTCGAGCTGTACCTCGACGCCGCCGGCCTGAAGACCCGGCACATCCCTTACAAGGGCGTCGGTCCGATGGTGAGCGACCTGCTCGGCGGGCAGGTCGACTTCGCCGCGGCCGCGCTGCCGAGCGTGCAGGGCCATATCGCGAGCGGCAAGCTGCGCCCGATCGGCGTCTTCCCGCCGCAGCGCACGCCCGCCGCGCCGGACATCCCCACCTTCGCCGAGCAGGGCCTGACGAACTTCGAGGTCGAGGCCTGGTTCGCGGTGATCGGGCCCAAGGGGATGAGCCCGGCGGCCGTGAAGAAGGTGCACGACGCGGTGGTCGCCGCGTTCAACGACCCGGCGGTGAAGGAGGCGATGGCGAAGCAGGGCAACACCGTGCGCATCACCACCACCGAGCAGGCGCAGGCCGCGTTCCGCAGCGAGCTGGCGAAGTACGCCGCCCTGGTCAAGAAGGTCGGGCTCGAGCCGCAATAGGGGCTGGCCGTGTAGTGCGGACGGTGACAGGCCTGTCCGGGTTTTCCCGATACTTGTGGCGGGGTGGCGACGTCACAATTCCGGGCGTCCGATACCAACGTGTCCAACCTGCAGCCCCGCAAGTCCTCCCAGCCCGCCGCACCGCCGCGGCGCATCCTCGTCGTCGAGGACAACATCGACGCCGCGCGCATGCTGGCGGTGCTGTTCTCCGGCATGGGGCACCGCGTCGAGTACGCGATCAACGCGATCGTCGCGCTGGACGTGGCGCACCGCTTCCTCCCCGAATTCGTGTTCCTCGACCTGAAGCTGCCCGACGCGCACGGCGCGGACGTGGCGCGGCAGCTGCGGCGCAACCCGCAGCTTGCCGGCGCGCGCATCTACGCCATCACCGCCAGCAATGACGAAGCGGACCAGAAGCGGGCGCTGGCGGCGGGCTGCGAGGCGGTGCTGGTGAAGCCGGTCGAAGCCAAGGTGTTCGAGACGCTGATCGCGGGCGACTGACGCCCTACGGCAGGCGCTGGACCAGGTTCCTCGCCGCGTGCTCGGTGACCTGCTGGAAGCCCATCGGCAGCTCCTTGCCGGTGTCCATCGCCACGGTCACCTCGTCGATGCCCTCCCAGACGATGGTGCCGTCGTGGCTGTCCCATACCTGGAAGAAGACGCGCATGTTTGCGTATTGCGTGTTGAGCAGGCTCAGGCCGAGCACGCCGAAGCGGCCGCGCGAGCTCTGCTCCATGCGCGCGAGCTTGAGCTGCCCGAGGTAGCGCACGCCGGTCGCCTTCGCCACCTTCTGCATCATGGAGGCCTCGAACACGCCGGTGTCCCGGTAGTCGTGGTACATCCTGCGGTAGGCGTCGGCGAGGCCGGCGCGGTTCACCGCGCTGATGGTGCGCGAAAGCGAAACGAACTTGATGTCCGGGCGCTCGGCCTGCAGGGTCGAGCCGAACACGTAGGCGAGGGTCTGCTTGTCCTCCTCCTGGCCGGTGACCGTGGAGGGCGTGAGGAAGGCGAGGCCGCCGGCGAGCAGGTCCTCCTTCGCCAGCTGCAGCGTGTCGTGCTTGGGCGCGGAATAGACCTGCGGCGACGTTTCGCACGCCGACAGGGCGAGCAGGCTCAGCAGGAAAATCAGTGTCTTCAAGGTCAACTCCGGATTCTAAGCGGGTTTGCGCTATGCTCGCGTCCCATGGATGACGCGGACGAGCAGCAGGCGCAGGAGCCGAGGAAGCTAGACGGGCGCAAGCTCGCGCTGATCGGCATGGCGGGTGCGGTGGTGGTGTTCGCCGCCATCGCCGGCGCCTTCGCCTGGAAGAGCCACAAGCAGAAGGTCGACGAGACCGCGGTCGTCGCCGCCGTCGCCGACACCACGCTCATGCTGCGCGAGGTGCTCGCCAAGCCGGCCGGCTCGGCCGAGCTGGCGCCGCGCATGGACCAGCACCTGACCCGCATCAAGGCGGCGACCCGCACGCCGGCGTCCGACGCCGCCGAGGAGTACGTGCTCGGCGCGCGCGAGATCGCCCGCAAGCGCTCCGACGTGCAGCGCCTGGCGCGCCAGGCGAGCGCGAGCCGCGACGCCGCGTTCGCGCACCTCGCCGCCGGCAAGCGCCGCGAGGGCGCCTGGTTCAAGACCGCGAGCGAGCTCAAGCGGCGCATGGAGCGCGACTACACCGAGCTCAACATCTCCCTCAAGACGCTCGACACGCTGTACAGCGGCATGCCCGAGTCGGTGAAGCGCGCCGGGCCGCTGTTCGGCCCCAACACGCTGGTCTCCTCGGGCGAGTTCCAGGCCGCCGCCGCGCAGACGCAGGAAGAGCTCAAGCGCGTCGCCCTCGAGGTCGAGCGCGCCCGCCAGCTGCCGCTCAACTAGATTCCCGCTTGCGCGGGAATGACAAGATCGCGCGCGGGAATGACAAGATCGCGCGCGGGAATGACGACACTCCGTCTCCTTCACGATCCTTTCAGTCTCCCCCGCGAACGCGGGGGTCCATGCGAATGAAGCTGTGGCAGAAGCTCTGGCTGCTGTTCAGCGTGATCTGGGTCGTGGTCGCGGCGCTCAACATCGCCACCATCCTGGCGTTCTCGGAAGGCGAGCTCGAGCACGAGAAGGCGCTGCTTCCCCTGGTCTTCGCGTTCGTGGTTCCGGCGGCCGCCTACGCGCTGCTGTGGGCCTGGTTCAAATTCAGGAACCCACCTAGGTAGTCATTCCCGCGAAAGAACGTCACCCCCGAGTGAATTAATCGGGGGCGGGAATCCATGGGCCCCCGCTTTCGCGGGGGCGACATGGACGTCGCGGGGGCGACATGATCAGACACCGAACTGCGGTGTCTGACACCGATCTTCCGAGGCTACTTCGCCGGCACCGTGGCCAGCGAGGCGACCACCTTCTCCAGCTTGCGCGCGTCGGCGTCGAACTTGCGGATGCCTTCGGACAGCTTGTCGCTCGCCATCGCGTCCTCGTTGTGCTCCCAGCGGAACGCCTTCTCGTCGAGCCGGATCTTCTTCACGTCGGGCGCGGTTTCCTTGGACAGCTTTCTTTCCACTTCGCCTTGCGTGGAAGAAAGCTTTTCCAGCAGGTCCGGCGCGATGGTGAGCAGGTCGCAGCCGGCGAGGGCGAGGATCTGGCCGGTCTTGCGGAAGCTCGCGCCCATCACCTGCGTCGGGTAGCCGTGGCGCTTGTAGTAGTTGTAGATGCGCACGACGGAGGCGACGCCCGGATCCTCTTCCACCGGGATGTCGTCCACCTTGCGCGCCGCCTTGTACCAGTCGTAGATGCGGCCGACGAAGGGCGAGATGAGCGTGACGCCGGCGTCGGCGCAGGCCGCCGCCTGGGCGAAGGAGAAGAGCAGGGTCATGTTGCAGTGGATGCCCTCGCGCTCGAGCTTCTCGGCGGCGCGGATCCCTTCCCAGGTGCTCGCCAGCTTGATCAGCACGCGCTTGCGGGAGATGCCCCGCTCTTCGTACAGCGAAACGAACCGCCTGGCCTTTTCGATCGATTTTTCAGTATCGAAGGACAGGCGGGCGTCCACCTCGGTCGAGACCCGGCCGGCGATGTGCCTGAGGATCTCCGCACCGAAATTGACAAACATGCGGTCCATGTCGGCGTCGAGCAGGTGGCGGAAGCGCGCGTCCTGCGAGGCGGTGAGCAGCAGCGACGGGTTGGTGGTGGCGTCCTGCGGCTTCCAGCGGGCGACGGCGTCGATGTCGCCGCTGTCGGCGACGACCAGGGAGTGTTTCCTAAGGGATTCGAGCTGGTTTGGCATAGCGAACTATAACTCCCGTATGACACAAATTCACACCGCGGGGTAGCACCCCACTTTACGCTTTCGGATCTCGATTTTTATGACGAAGACCCAGGCGGAAACGAACGCGGTGCACCGCTTGGTGAGGACCAACTACGTCATCCGCGCCGGCGCTTTCGGCTGGAGCTTCTTCGTCATCGGCCTGCACGGCTGGCAGATCGGCCTGGGCGGCACCTTCTGGCTGCTGCTGGCGCTGCAGTTCCTGGTCTATCCCCATTTCGCCTACTTCCGCGCCCGCCTCTCGGACAACCCGAAGCGCGCCGAGATCCTCAACCTGTACTTCGACGCCGGGCTGCTCGGCATGTGGGTGGCCGGCCTCGGCTTCCCGATCTGGATCGCCTACGCGGCGCTGCACGCCACCGCGCTCAACGCCGTCGTGCTGCGCGGCTTCAGGGGGATGGGAATCTCGATCGGCGCGTTCTGCTTCGGCGCGGTGTTCCTCTCCGCCGGACGCCATATCGAGTACGCGCCGTACACCGGCGAGCTGGTCACCGGCCTGTGCTTCCTCGGCTCGCTGTTCTATACCTGCGCCATCGGCTACGTCGAGTTCGTGCAGAACCGGCGCCTGGTGGCGGCGCGCGAGGCGCTGCGCGAGGGCGAGACGCGCTACCGCATCATCACCGAGAACGCCGCCGACCTGGTCGCCATGGTCGACCCCGAGAGCCGCGTCCTCTACACCAGCCCGTCCTACGAGCGCATCCTCGGCCGCGTCGACCTGTGGGCGGGCAACGACGCCTTCGTCCGCGCCCACCCCGACGACATCGAGGCGGCGCGCACCGCGGTGCGCCGCGTCGCCATCAGCGGCCGGCCGCGCGAGCTGCTGATGCGGGTGGCCGACCGCGACGGCCGCATCCGCCAGATCAAGACCCGCGTGCAGCCGGTCGAGCCGGGCTCGACGCCGGAGGGGGCGCCGCACAGCCGCCTGCTGCTGGTCGGGACCGACGTCACCGACCTGAAGGAGAGCGAGGAGCGGCTTCTGGTCGCCGCGCACGCGCTCGAGGGCATGACCGAGGCGATCCTCATCACCGACGCCCGCGGCGCCGTCCTGACGGTCAACCACGCTTTCACTCAGCTCACCGGCTACGACCGCGACGAGGTCGTCGGCCGCCCCGAGCGCGACCTGCGCAACGGGCTGCAGTCGGCGGACTTCTACGACAAGGTGATGATGGAAGTGGTGCGCAGCGGCTACTGGACCGGCACCGTCTGGGCGAAGCGCAAGAATGGCGCGGTTTACCGCGAATGGCGCAGCGTGCGGGCGGTGAAGGACGCCAATGGGGCGGTCTCCCACTACGTCATGGTGTTCTTCGAGGTCGAGGCGCCCCGGCAGAACGGCACGGCGAACGGCGGACCATCCCCATCCTCGGCTTAGGGGGTTGAAACGTAAGGCTTTCTTTGCGCGCAGGCCCGGAGTAGACTGGCGGATACATAAGAATCCTTTAGGGATCCGTTAAGAGGAGCAGCGTGCAGCCGACCGATATCAAGCACCCCGACTACTTTCACAAGGTTGTCGATTGCCAGTGGGCCTGTCCGGCCCACACCCCGGTACCCGAGTACATCCGCTTGATAGCAGCAGGGCGTTACTCCGACGCCTACCTCGTCAACTGGAAATCGAATGTCTTTCCCGGGATCCTGGGCCGCACCTGCGACCGGCCGTGCGAGCCGGCGTGCCGACGAGGAAGAGTCGAGGAAGCGCAGCAGGCGAAGCCCGAGCCGGTGGCGATCTGCCGCCTGAAGCGCGTCACCGCGGACTACAAGGACAACGACGAAGTCCGCAAGAAGGTCGCTCTCCCGAAGGAAAAACCGAACGGCAAGAAGATCGTCTGCGTCGGCGCCGGCCCGGCCTCGCTCACCGTCGCGCGCGACCTCGCGCCGCTCGGCTACCAGGTCACCGTGTTCGACCAGGACCCGCGCGCCGGCGGCATGATCTGGTCGCAGATCCCGCGCTTCCGCCTGCCGCTGGAAGTGATCGACGAAGAGGTCGGCTACATCCTGGACCTCGGGGTCACGTTCAAGCAACGCAAAATCGAGTCGATGAAGCAGCTGATGACGGAGGGCTACGACGCCATCTTCGTCGGTAGCGGCGCGCCGCGCGGCCGCGACCTCGAAATCCCCGGCCGCAAGGAAGGCGCGAAGAACATCCACATCGGCATCGACTGGCTGTCGTCGGTGTCGTTCGGCCACACCTCGAAGATCGGCAAGCGCGTCATCGTCCTCGGCGGCGGCAACACCGCGATGGACTGCTGCCGCACCTCGCGCCGCCTGGGCGGCGACGACGTGAAGGTCATCGTGCGCTCGGGCTTCGACGAGATGAAGGCGAGCCCGTGGGAGAAGGAAGACGCCCAGCACGAGGGCATTCCGATCCTCAACTACCTGGTGCCGAAGACCTTCGTCACCCAGAACCTGAAGCTGACCGGGATGACCTTCGAGAAGGTGAAGGCGGTGTACGACGAGAAGGGCAAGCGCTCCCTCGTCCCCACCGGCGAGCCCGACCAGTTCTTCGAATGCGACGACGTGCTGATGGCGGTCGGACAGGAAAACGCGTTTCCCTGGATCGAGCGTGACGCCGGAATCGAATTCGGCGAGTGGGACATGCCGGTGGTCGATCCGGTTACCTTCC
>DASUZH010000009.1:0-2291 GCA_036376975.1 Burkholderiales bacterium
TGCGCAAGCTGATCTGGCAGGCCTCGCAGAACACCATGCGCATCACGGCGATGGTGCTGTTCATCCTGATCGGCTCGACCATCTTCACGCTGGTGTTCCGCGGCGTCGACGGCGACCCGTTCATCGAGCACCTGCTCGGCAACCTGCCGGGCGGCGCCATCGGCTTCCTGATCTTCGTCAACCTGTTCGTGTTCTTCCTCGCCTTCTTCCTCGACTTCTTCGAGATCGCGTTCATCATCGTGCCGCTGCTCGCGCCGGTGGCGGCGAAGCTCGGCATCGACCTGATCTGGTTCGGCGTGCTGCTGTGCGTGAACATGCAGACCTCGTTCATGCACCCGCCGTTCGGCTTCGCGCTGTTCTACCTGCGCGCTATCGCGCCGAAGGAAGTGAAGAGCTCCGACATCTACTGGGGCGCCATCCCCTGGGTGGTGCTGCAGATCATCATGGTGGGCATCGTGATCGCCTTCCCGCAGCTGGTCACCGCCTTCCTCGACAAGGGCAGCAACGTCGACCCCAACTCGATCACCATCGAGATCCAGCAGGAAGAGCGGCCGGCGGAGGAAGCCCCGCCCGACTTCAGCTCGCCGCAGAAATAAAAAACCCCGCCGCAGCGGGGTTTCAGGCCGGGCCGAAAGCTCAGCTCTTCTTCGCTCCCGGCTTCGCCGGCGCGGCCGGCTGGCCGAGCTTCGAGTTGAAGCTGTAGTTGTCGTAGCCCTGCTCGGCGACGCGGAACCAGAGGAACTGCTCGTCGCGGAACTTCTTCCACTCCGGATAGATGCGCTTGAAGTGGGCGCTCTTCGCGCTCATCTCGTCGTACACCTCGTAGGAGGCCTTCTCCGCCGCCTCCAGCACCGCGCGCGGGAACGCGCGCAGCTGGGAGCCGCTCGCCACCAGCCGGCGCAGCGCCGGCGGGTTCTGCGCGTCGTACTTGGCCATCATCCACTGGTTGGCGTCGCCGCACGCGGTCTCGAACGCCGCCTGGTAGTGCTTGGGCAGCTCGTTCCACTTCTTCTCGTTGACGTAGGCGTGCACCATCGGGCCGCCTTCCCAGAACCCCGGGTAGTAGTAGAACTTGGCGACCTTGTTGAAGCCGAGCTTCTCGTCGTCGTACGGCCCGACCCACTCCGCCGCGTCGATGGTGCCCTTCTCCAGCGCCGGGTAGATGTCGGGCGCGCCGAGCTGCTGCGGCACCACGCCGAGCTTGGCCATGATCAGGCCGGCCATGCCGCCGATGCGCATCTTGATGCCCTTCATGTCGGCGACCGTCTTGATCTCCTTGCGCCACCAGCCGCCCATCTGGCAGTTGGTGTTGCCGGCGAGGAACGACAGGATGCCGTAGTCCTTGTACAGCGGCGCCATGGCTTCCTTGCCGCCGCCGAAGTGCCACCACGCGGTCTGCTGGCGCGCGTTCATGCCGAAGCACAGCGAGGTGCCGAAGGCGAACGCCGGGTCCTTGCCGAAGTAGTAGTAAGGCGCGGTATGGCCGGCCTCGGTCGTGCCGGCCTGCACCGCGTCCAGCACCTGCAGCGCCGGCACGATCTCGCCGGCGGCGAAGACGCGGATCTGGAACTTGTTCTCGGTGATTTCCGCCACCCGCTTGGCGATGTGGTCGGGGCCGCCGTACAGCGTGTCCAGGCTCTTCGGCCAGCTGCACGTCAGGCGCCAGGTGATGCTCGGGCTCGACTGCGCGATCGCCGGCGCGGCGACCACCCCGGCGGCTGCGCCCGCCGCAGCCTTCTTCAGGAATGACCTGCGTTTCATGCTGCTGCTCCCTCGGTGGAAAAGCGCGATTCTAGTCTCAATTGAGCCGCGCACAGCGCGCCGACAGGTCGACCAGCGAACCACGCACGTCGTCGATGTCGGGCGCGTCGGGCTCGCGCTCGACGTAGTCGGTGAGGTCCTTCAGCGCCGGGCGCCAGCACTCCAGGCGCTGGTAGACGTAGCCGCGGTCGCGCAGCTCGCCGCTCGCATCGGGCGACACCACCAGCATGCGATTGAGCACCTCGAGCATGCGCTCGGGCTTGTCAGCTTCGCGATAGATTCCCTTCAGGTTACGCAAGACCCGCGCCAGGATCTGCCGCTTCGACGCCGGCTCGAGGAACTGCTCGAGCGGCAGCTCGGCGAGCGGCACACCGCCGCTCGCGCGCTCGGGAATCACGCGCTCGAGGCGCTTGCGCAGCTCGGGCTCGGACTGCGGCGCGCCGCCGGCGAACGGGTCGAGCACCAGCGTGCCGCTGCGCAGCCGCAGGCGCACCAGGAAATGGCCCGGGAAGGAGACCCCCTCGAGAGGC
>DASUZH010000010.1:0-2574 GCA_036376975.1 Burkholderiales bacterium
CGTGTCGGTGGCCGCTTCGCTGATCCCGTTCCTCGAGCACGACGACGCCAACCGCGCGCTGATGGGCTCCAACATGCAGCGCCAGGCGGTGCCCTGCCTGCGCCCGGAGAAGCCGCTGGTCGGCACCGGCGTCGAGCGCACTGCCGCGATCGACTCCGGAACCTGCGTCATCGCATTGCGCGGCGGCGTGGTCGACTACGTCGACGCCAACCGCATCGTGGTGCGCGTCAACGACGACGAGACGGTGGCGGGCGACGTCGGCGTCGACATCTACAAGCTGACCAAGTACACGCGCTCCAACCAGAACACCAACATCAACCAGCGCCCGATCGTGAAGCAGGGCGAGAAGATCGCCAAGGGCGACGTGGTGGCCGACGGCGCGTCGACTGACCTGGGCGAGCTCGCGCTCGGCCAGAACATGCTGGTCGCCTTCATGCCGTGGAACGGCTTCAACTTCGAGGACTCGATCCTGATCTCGGAGCGGGTGGTGGCGGACGACCGCTTCACCTCGATCCACATCGAAGAGCTGACGGTGGTGGCGCGCGACACCAAGCTGGGACCGGAAGAAATCACCCGCGACATCTCGAACCTGTCCGAAGCGCAGCTCGCGCGGCTGGACGAGTCGGGCATCGTGTACATCGGCGCCGAGGTCGAGGCGGGCGACGTGCTGGTCGGCAAGGTCACGCCGAAGGGCGAGACCCAGCTCACCCCGGAAGAGAAGCTGCTGCGGGCCATCTTTGGCGAGAAAGCTTCGGACGTCAAAGATACGAGCCTCAGGGTTCCGTCCGGTATCAGCGGCACCGTGATCGACGTCCAGGTGTTCACGCGCGAAGGCATCGAGCGCGACAAGCGCAGCCAGTCGATCATCGAGGACGAGCTGAAGCGCTACAAGACCGACCTCGGCGACCAGATGAGGATCGTTGAAAGCGACACTTTCGAGCGCCTCGAGCGCCTGCTGACCGGCAAGGTCGCCAACGGCGGCCCGAAGCGCCTGGCCAAGGGCACCAAGGTCACCAAGGACTACATCACCACGGTCGAGAAGTACGACTGGTTCGACATCCGCCTCGCCAACGAGGAGGCCGCGGCGCAGGTCGAGGGCCTGAAGGAGTCGATCGCGCAGAAGCGGCGCGAGTTCGACGCCATGTTCGAGGTGAAGCGCAAGAAGCTGACGCAGGGCGACGAGCTGCCGCCGGGCGTGCTGAAGATGGTCAAGGTGTACGTCGCGGTGAAGCGCCGCCTGCAGCCGGGCGACAAGATGGCCGGCCGCCACGGCAACAAGGGCGTGATCTCGAAGATCGTGCCGGTGGAGGACATGCCGCACACCGCCGACGGCACGCCGCTCGACATCGTGCTCAACCCGCTCGGCGTGCCCTCGCGCATGAACGTCGGCCAGATCCTGGAGACGCACCTGGGCTGGGCGGCGAAGGGCCTCGGCCTGAAGATCGGCGAGCTGGTGAAGCAGCAGCAGAAGCTGGCCGAGCTGAGGAAGACCATCGAGCGCATCTACAACTCGAGCGGCCGCGAGGAGGACGTCGCCAAGCTGACCGACGAGGAAGTGGTGCAGCTGGCGCACAACCTGAAGGAAGGCGTGCCGTTCGCCACGCCGGTGTTCGACGGCGCGGCCGAGTCCGAGATCAACGGCATGCTCGAGCTCGCCGGCCTGCCGACCTCGGGCCAGATCCAGCTGTTCGACGGCCGCACCGGCGAGGCGTTCGACCGCCCGGTGACGGTGGGCTACATGCACGTTCTCAAGCTGCACCACCTGGTGGACGACAAGATGCACGCTCGCTCGACCGGACCGTACAGCCTGGTGACGCAGCAGCCGCTCGGCGGCAAGGCGCAGTTCGGCGGCCAGCGCTTCGGCGAGATGGAAGTCTGGGCGCTTGAAGCGTACGGCGCGGCGTACACGCTGCAGGAGATGCTGACGGTGAAGTCCGACGACATCACCGGCCGCACCAAGGTGTACGAGAACATCGTCAAGGGCGACCACAAGATCGACGCCGGCATGCCCGAGTCGTTCAACGTGCTGGTGAAGGAAATCCGCTCGCTGGGCATCGACATCGACCTGGAGAGGTACTAGAAATGAAAGCGCTGCTCGAACTCTTCAAGCAGGTCCAGCAGGACGAGGACTTCGACTCGATCAAGATCGGGCTCGCCTCGCCCGAGAAGATCCGCTCGTGGTCCTACGGCGAAGTGAAGAAGCCGGAGACCATCAACTACCGCACCTTCAAGCCGGAGCGGGACGGCCTGTTCTGCGCCAAGATCTTCGGGCCGATCAAGGACTACGAGTGCCTCTGCGGCAAGTACAAGCGCCTCAAGCACCGCGGCGTAATTTGTGAAAAGTGCGGAGTCGAAGTGACGTTGGCGAAGGTCCGGCGGGAACGCATGGGCCACATCGAACTGGCCTCGCCGGTTGCCCATATCTGGTTCCTGAAGTCGCTGCCGTCGCGCCTGGGCCTGGTGCTCGACATGACGCTGCGCGACATCGAGCGCGTGCTGTACTTCGAAGCCTATGTCGTCACCGACCCGGGCCTCACGCCGCTGAAGCGCACGCAGCTCCTCACCGAGGACGAC
>DASUZH010000011.1:0-8924 GCA_036376975.1 Burkholderiales bacterium
ACGCTTCTCCCAAAAGCAATCCTTTCAGTTGCCCGGCGGCACATTTTCTCCAGCGCGCGCTCCGCCTGGCCGATGAGGCGCATGCAATGATGGATGCGGCCCGGCCCCAGGCGCCCCTGCGCGATCTCGAAGCCGCGGCCCTCGCCCAGCAGCACGTTGGAGGCCGGCACGCGCACGTCCTTCAGCTCGATCTCCATGTGCCCGTGCGGCGCGTCGTCGTAGCCGAACACCGGCAGGAAACGCTTGATGTTGATGCCGGGCGTGCCCGCCGGCACCAGCACCATCGACTGCTGACTATGGCGCGAGGTGTTGTCCGGGTCGGTCTTGCCCATCACGATGTAGATCTTGCAGCGCGGGTCGCCGGCGCCGCTCGACCACCACTTGGTGCCGTTGATGACGTAGTCGTTGCCCTCGCGCTTGATGCGCGTCTGGATGTTGGTCGCGTCCGAGGAGGCGACCGCCGGCTCGGTCATCAGGAACGCCGAGCGGATCTTGCCCTCGAGCAGCGGCTCGCACCACTGCTTGATGTGCTCCGGCGTGCCGTACTTCAGCAGCGTCTCCATGTTGCCGGTGTCGGGCGCCGAGCAGTTGAACACCTCCGGCGCCCAGTGCTCGCGGCCCATGATCTCGCACAGCGGCGCGTACTCGAGGTTGGTGAGCGTGCCGCCGTGCGTCTTCGGCCGCCACAGGTTCCAAAGACCGGCTGCCCTTGCCTTTACCTTGAGTTCTTCGATGATCGGCACCGGCTCCCAGCGCTTGTCGCTTTTGACGTGCGCTTCCCACTTGTGCTCGTTCGGGTGGACGTGCTCGTTCATGAAGGCGATGACCTGCTTGCGCAGGTCCTGCACCTTCGGGCTGTAGTCGAAGTTCATGCTGCTCTCCTCACGCTGCACTTCGTAATATCTTTTCGGCGTGCTGCCGGCCATCTTCTCCGCCTGCTGCCAGCCGAGCTCGGCCAGCGGCACGGTCTTGCTCGCCGCTTCCTGCGCGTGCTGGCTCGCCGCGGTACCGTCGACGACCCGCTTCGCGATGCCCTGGCAGATGGCGGCGATGCGGAACAGGTTGTAGGCGAGGTAGAAATCCCATGTTGCCCTGTCCACGGCGGCCCTACGGGTTCTTTGCAAGTAGGTCTTGAGGTATTCGTCTTCCGAAGGGATCCCCAACTCCGCAATCGGCAAACCTGCGATCCCCCTGAACTTGTCAGGCGGGATGTGGAAGCCCATGCAGTGATACGCGAAGTCGGCGAGCGGATCGCCGAGCGTGGAGAGCTCCCAGTCGAGCACGGCGAGGATGCGCGGCTCGGTCGGATGGAAGATGGTGTTGTCGAGGCGGAAGTCGCCGTGCACCACGCTGGTCCCCGCCTCGGGCGGGATGTTCTTCGGCAGCCAGGCGATCAGGTTGTCCATCGCCTCGATGCGCTGGGTCTCGGAGGCGCGGTACTGCTTGCTCCAGCGCTCGACCTGGCGCGCGATGTAGTTGCCGGGCTTGCCGAAGTCCTCCAGGCCGATGGCGCGATAGTCGATCGAATGCAGTTGCGAGATGACCCGGTTCTTCTCGTCCCAGATCGCCGCGCGCTGTTCGCGCGTCATGCCCGGCAGCGCCGGATCCCACAGCACGCGGCCCTCGACGCAGTCCATCACGTAGAACATGGTGCCGATGACGCCGTCGTCTTCGCACAGCACCAGCGGCTTCGCCACCGGGAATCCGGTCGGGTGCAGCGCGCTGATGACCTTGAACTCGCGGTCCACCGCATGCGCGGAGGGCAGAAGCTTGCCTGGCGGCTTGCGCCTTAACGCATACCGGCGCCCATCGGAGGCTGTAAGGCAATAGGTCGGGTTGGACTGGCCGCCCTTGAACTGCTCGATGGTCTTGAGTTTGAAACCCAGGAAGCGCTCGAGCGACGCGACGTCGATCCGGTGCCTTTCCTCGACCGGCTTGGTGCCGATGAACTGCTCGAACATCAGGCGAGCTTACCTTAGAATTCCCGCAGGATGCGCTTCCAGGTCACCCATCTGAAGGGCTCGAAATTCGCGCGCCGCGGACTGCGCGGCTACTTCGAGTATCGCGACCTCGGCATCAAGCAGGCGACGCGCGGCAAGGTGGTGGCGCACGTGATCCGCGCCCGCCCGGGCAAGGCGCCGCACGGCGAGTGGCACTGGCACGACGTCGACCTGCAGTTCGTCTACGTGCTGAAGGGCTCGGCGGTGTTCGAGTACGAGGGCATCGGCCGCGTCACCATGAAGGCCGGCACCTGCTTCTACCAGCCGCCGCGCATCCGCCACCGCGAGATCCGCCACTCGCGCGACCTGCAGATGATCGAGTTCGTCGCGCCGGCGAAATTCAGGACTTATTCAGCGGGACAACCTGCAGCCAGAAAGTCACCGGCCCGTCGTTCACGAGGCTGACCTGCATGTGGGCGCCGAAGCGCCCGCTGCCGGTACTAATTCTCGTTTTCAGGCAATTCACCAGGCAGTCGAACATCCGCTCGCCCTCGGCGGGCGTAGCACCGCTGGAGAAGCTCGGCCGGGTGCCGGAATTGGTGTCCGCGACGAGCGTGAACTGCGGCACGCACAGGAGCTCGCCCTGGACGTCAACGATCGAAAGGTTCATCTTGCCGGCCGCGTCGGGGAATATCCTGAACGCGAGCAGCTTGTCGGCGAGGCGCTGCGCCTCGGCTTCGCCGTCGCCGCGCTCGACGCCGACCAGCGCGAGGATGCCGCGCCCGATCGCGCCAACGGTCTCGCCGCCGACCGCGACCTTCGCCTCGGCGACGCGCTGCACGAGGGCGATCACGCGATGATGTCGGGAATCAGCCGCGTGCGCAGCTTCGCGATCTGGTCCTTGAGGAACAGCTTGCGCTTCTTCAGCCGGCGCAGCTGCAGCTGGTCTTGCGTGAGGTCGAGGGACAGCCTGAGGATCACGTCGTCGAGGTCGTGGTGCTCGACCTCGAGGTCGTGGAGGCGGCCCGCGATCAGGGCTTTTTCCTCTTCCGTAAGAGGGAGTTCCGTCACCTCTGCCTCGGCGTGAAAAAGTTCTCCTGCAGCTCGCCAATCCTATCCCTATACTTGCGGGTCGAAAAGGCCCAAAACCGAAGAAAAGCCTGAGCCGAGATGCGCCGCAACGACTACGACGTCACCGACTCCATCCGGACCACCGACGCGGCGGCCGTGGGCAGAGAGGTGTTGCGCATCTACCGCGGCATCTACAACGGCGCTCCGGTCCCCGAGTTCGAGCGCGCCTTCCCGGACCACGCCGCCCTGTACGCCGGCCGGCACCCCGAATACCTGCCCTGCGACACCGAGTACCACGACAGCCAGCACGTGCTGGACGTAACGCTCGCCATGGCGCGGCTGATGGACGGCTACCATCGCAGCCGTGCCAAGGGCGACGCGGCCCTGCCGCGCGACGTGTTCGTCATCGGCACCCTCGCCGCCCTGTTCCACGACTTCGGCTACCTGCGCCGGCGCCACGACCACCGGCACCGCTTCGGCGCGGAGTACACGCTCACGCACGTCTCCCGCGGCGCGGCTTTCCTGCGCCGCTATGTCGGCGACCTCGGCCTCGAGCGGCTCGCGCCGCTCGCCGGCACGCTGGTGCACTACACCGGCTACGAGCGGCCGGCGGAGACGATCCGCATCTCCGACACGCTGCTGCGCCGGGTCGGCCAGATGCTCGGCACCGCGGACATCATTGCCCAGATGTCGGACCGCTGCTACCTGGAGAAATGCCGCGACCGCCTGTTCCCCGAATTCGTGCTCGGCAACCTCGCCGGACGCAAGCGGACGAAGGGCGGCCGCACGCTGCCGGTGTTCGCCTCGGGCGAGGACCTGGTGCAGAAGACGCCGAACTTCTACCAGGGCGCGCTCAAGCGCCTCGACCTGCAGCTCGCGCGCGCGTACGAATACGCTTCGCGCCACTTCGGCGGGCCCAATCCGTACCTCGACGAGATGAGGAAGAACGTCGAGTACGCGCAGGCCGTGGCGGCCGACCCGTCGGAGGGACTGCGGCGCCACCCGCCGAGCACCCTCGCGCCCGAGGTGAAGCCCTACCCGAAGGACTTAATGAAGCTTTGAGGGGCGGAAGTACTCGACGCGGTCGATCGAGCGCACCGAGACGTCCCGCATCTGCACCCCGCGCAGCACCTTCATCGGCACTTCCACGCCCGCCGCGCCGCGCGCCCACACCTTGCCGTAGAACTCCGCGAGCGTCCGCACCTCCTGGCCGGCGACCGTCAGCACGATGTCGTCGCGCTGCAGCCCGGCGCGCTCCGCCGGGCCCTCGGGCGAGACGCGCGAGACGAACACCCGGCCGCGCATCTCGTCGGTGGTGACGCCCAGCCATGGACGCGGCGGCCCCTTGCGCTTGCCGCTCGCCTTCAGGTCGGCGAGGATCGGCTTCAGCAGGTCGATCGGCACGAACATGTTGCCCGGCGACTGCGTGCCCGGCCCGCCGGCGTCGGGCACGATCAGCGAGCCGATGCCGAGCAGCTCGCCCTTGGGGCCGATCAGCGGCGCGCCCGACCAGGCCTCGACCGCCGGATAGGTGAAGATCGCCGAGTCGAGCTGGTACTCCCAGCTGCCGGTGAAGGCGCGGCGCGACACGACGTAGACGATGTTGGCGCCCTCGCGCGAGGCGGCCAGCGCCGGCTCGCGCTCGCCGACCGCGGACGAGTCGCCGAGCGCCAGCGGCTTGCCGGCGAGCGGCGCCACCAGCTTGAGCAGGCCGAAGCCGGAGGCGTGGTCGTAGCCGGCGAGCGTCGCCGGCACGGTCTTGCCGTCGGCGCCGGTGACTTCGATCTGCTCGGCCTCGATCACCAGGTAGCCGATGGTGAGGGCGTAGCCCTTGTCGATCAGCACGCCGCTGCCGCGGCGCTCGCGGCCGAGGGTGGCGTTGCTGCGCGCGTTGTCGAGCGCCTTGGTGCTGACCGCAACTACCGCCGAGAGGGTGTCCTCGGGCTTGTCCTGCGCGAACGAGGCCGAGGCTGCGAGGAGCAGAAGGGCGAGCCATGCACGCATGGGAACCTCCTAGCTAATGATGCGCTTTTCCAGGATGGCGCGCAGCTTTTCGATGCGCTCGCGGTTGACGCCGAAATCGCGCCGGCCGAGGCGCGAGGCCGAGCGCACGTGCAGCACGCCCTTGACCGGGTCGTAGAGGAACTCGACGTCGTCGACGAAGCCCATCAGCTTGCTGCGGAACTCGGCGTACAGGTAGCCCGCCTCGGCGCGCACCACGCTGGCGCGCGGCGTCGCCTCGACCGCCTTGCGCACCGCGCTGATCGCGTCGCCCTTTAGCGCGATGGGCGCGATGTAGTGCTCGGCGTCGGCGGGATCGGCCTGCGAGGAAACGCAGTTGGGCGTGCGCTTGCAGGGCGCAAGCTTGCCGGGCTCATGGCCAAGGGGAGAGGATAGATGCGGCGGGCGCTTGCCGGCGAACATGGTGTCTCCCTGGGTAAGCGCGGTGTGCGCCGCGATGCCCGCCGCCGCGCCGAGGGCGAGCAGCGCGACGAAGGCGAGGAGCCGCTTGAATGCTAACATCGCCGCAAGCCTATCGCACCCGGGGGGTTCCATGCAGATCAGCGCCCAGCAGCTCGCCGAACTTCTCGCCGGGGTGGCCCGCGCGCAGGCCGCGATCGTCAACGGCCTGGAGAACGAGCTGGCCGGCGTGCGCAGCGGCCGCATCATCCCGGCGCTGCAGAACGTCGCGCACCTGCGCGATCACCCGCAGCCCACGCTCACCGACCTGCCGGTGCGCATCCTGCTCAACTCGCTCGGCCGCACCGGCGGACCGGACATCGCCGCGGTGGTGGCCGACCTCGAGCGCCTGTGCGGCGGCGGCGGAGCCGAGCCGGCGGGCGGCCAGATGGACTTCACCAAGCCGGCCTAGAAGTCCTTCGGCTCTTTCGGAAAGGACGGGTTGCGCTTCTCGCGAAGCGAGGCAAGCCCTTCCTTCACCTCGGGCCCCGTAAACCCAAGCATCTCCAGCGCGAGCGAGGCGTCGAACGACGGCCCCGCCAGCCGCAGCCAGTTGTTCAGCGAATACTTGGTCCAGCGCATCGCGGTCTGCGCGCCGGCGGCGATCTTGCGCGCGACCTCGAGCGCTTTCTGCTGCAGCTCCGCTTCTTCGCACACCATGGAAACCAGCCCGATGCGCTCGGCTTCTTCGCCGCTGATCGTGTCGCAGGTCAGCAGGTAGTACTTCGCCTTCGCCATGCCGCAGAGCAGCGGCCAGATGATCGCCGCGTGGTCGCCCGCGGCCACGCCGAGCCGCGTGTGGCCGTCGATCAGCCTTGCCGTCCTGCTGGCTATCGAGATGTCCGCCATCAGCGCAGCCGCCAGCCCGGCGCCGACCGCCGGGCCGTGGATCGCCGAGACGATGACCTTCGAGCAGTTGATCATGTTGTAGACCAGGTCGCGCGCCTCGCGCCAGACGCGCGCCCGCACCGCCGGGTCGCGCGTCATCTCCTCGACCATCGCCATGTCGCCGCCGGCCGAGAAGCCCTTGCCGGCGCCGCGGATGATGGCGACGCGCGTCTCGGGGTCGCGGTCCACGTCGAGCCAGACGCGCGCCATCTCGGCGTGCGCGTTCGCCGTCGCCACCGCGAGCTTGCCCTCCTCGCCCATCACGATCTCGAGGATGCCGGGCTCGAGCCGGCGGATCTTCAAATCCTTGTAGGCGGAGGTGTCCATCGGGGCATTCTACAATTCAGCCCATGACGGTCACGTACGAAGACGTCGCGGCCGCGCACGAGCGCGTCAAGCCGCACGCGATCCGCACTCCGGTGCTCAGCTCGGCGGCGATCGACGCCGCGACCGGCGCCCGCGTGTTCTTCAAGTGCGAGAACCTGCAGAACATGGGCGCCTTCAAGTTCCGCGGCGCCTACAACGCGCTCTCGCAGCTGAAGAACCCGAAGGGCGTCATCGCGTTCTCTTCCGGCAACCACGCGCAGGCGGTGGCGCTCGCCGCGAGGATGCTCGGCATGAAGGCGGTGATCGTGATGCCGGCCGACGCGCCGAAGGTGAAGCTCGAGGGAACGCGCGGCTACGGCGCCGAGGTGATTACCTTCGAGAAGGGCACGGATCGCGAAGCCCTGACGAAGAAGATCGCGGCCGAGAGAGGGCTTACCCTCATCCCGCCCTTCAACCACCCGCACGTCGTCGCAGGCCAGGGCACCGCGGCGAAGGAGCTGTTCGAGGAGACCGGTCCGCTCGACTACTTCCTGGTTCCGGTCGGCGGCGCCGGCCTGATCTCGGGCTGCGCCATCGCGGCGAAACATCTATCGCCCAAGTGCCGCGTGATCGGAGTCGAGCCGGCGGCAGGAAACGATGTTTTCTTGTCTTTTAAAAACAAAAAAATAACCAAGATCGACGTGCCGGACACCATCGCCGACGGCGCGCGCACCCAGGCGCCGGGCGACATCACCTTCCCGCTGGTGCTCAAGCACGTCGACGACATGCTCACCGTCACCGACGACGAGCTGCTGCGCGCGATGTTTACGCTGTGGGAGCGGCTGAAGACTATCGTCGAGCCGACCGGCGCCTTGGGCGCTTGCGCGCTGCTCGAGAGGAAGCTCGACGCTTCGGGGAAGCGCGTCGGCGTGCTGCTTTCGGGCGGGAACGTCGACCTGGGCTGGGCCGCCGCGGCCTGGCGAGCGCGCCCTTGAAGAGCTGGATCACCGCGAGCAGCGCCGCCGCCTGCGACGGATAGGTGGTCTCGGTGCGGCCGATCAGCGCGCCGCCCTCCGGGCTGTAGAGCTCGGCGATGAATTGTCCGTCTGCATGCTCGATGAACTCGACGCGAAACTGGGGCACGAAACCTCCGGGGTGAAGTGATACCGTAGCGCGCTTATGTCGATTCCTTCAACCATGCGGGCGGTGGAAATCGCCCAGCCCGGCGGCCCGGAGGTGCTCCGTCCGGCGCAGCGCCCCGTGCCGCAGCCGAAGGCCGGCGAAATCCTGGTCAAGGTGGCTGCGGCGGGGGTCAATCGCCCGGACGTGCTGCAGCGCATGGGCGCGTACGCCCCGCCTCCGGACGCTTCGGATCTCCCTGGATTGGAGATAGCCGGCGAGGTGGTTCTGGCTGGAAAAACCTTCAAGGCGGGCGACAAGGTGTGCGCCCTGGTGCACGGCGGCGGCTACGCCGAGTACTGCGTGACGCCGGAAGTGCAGGCGCTGCCGGTGCCGAAGGGCTTCTCGTTCACCGAGGCGGCGTCGCTTCCCGAGACGTTCTTTACCGTCTGGTCCAACGTCTACGACCGCGGCGCGCTCAAGCCCGGCGAGACGCTGCTTGTGCAGGGCGGCAGCTCGGGTATCGGCGTGACCGCCATCCAGATGGCCGCCGCGATGGGGAACCGCGTGTTCGCCACCGCCGGCTCGGACGAGAAGTGCGCCGCCTGCGTGCGCCTCGGCGCCGAGAAGGCGTTCAACTACAAGACCCAGGACTGGGCGGCCGAGCTGAAGGCCGCCACCGGCGGCAAGGGCGTGAACGTGATCCTCGACATGGTCGGCGGCGACTATTTCCCCAAGGAGCTGAAGGGCCTCGCCGACGACGGGCGCCTCGTGTTCATCGCCTTCCTGCGCGGCGCGAAGACCGAGCTCGACATCAACGAACTGATGCGCCGCCGGCTGACGGTCACCGGCTCCACGCTTCGGCCGCGCACGGTCGAGTTCAAGGGCTACGTGGCGAAAAACCTGCGCGAGAAGATCTGGCCGCTCATAGACGCTGGCAAGATCAAGCCCGAAATTTACAAAACGTTCTCTTTGGAAAACGCGTCAGAGGCCCACCGGCTGATGGAGACGTCGCAGCACATCGGCAAGATCGTCCTTACCGTTTAGCTTCGCTTTTCAGCCACTCCACGAAGTCGGATACCTCCGGCCTGCCCGCCGAGGTCTTCGCCACGATCGCGAAGTAGGCGCGCGCCGGGTCGG
>DASUZH010000012.1:0-8089 GCA_036376975.1 Burkholderiales bacterium
GTCCTCGCCCTCGAGCGTGGCGAGCGAGCAGGACTCGTTCGCCGCTTCGCTCACGCGGTCGAGGAACGGCTGCGCGCTCACCACCAGCGGGGTGGAGGAGAGGTAGGCGTGCCCGAGGCCGAGCAGCTTCGGGCGCAGCGAGTAGTTGCGGCCGTCGGCGCACTCCACATAGCCGAGCTCGCGCAGGGTGTAGAGGCAGCGCCGCACCGCCGCGCGCGGGATGCCGGTCTTGATGCTGAGCTGCGAGATCGACATGTGCCGCCGCTCGCGCGAGAAGCCGCGGATCACGTCCAGGCCGCGGGCGAGGGAGGTCATGAAGTTGGGATCGCCGGCTAGCTTTTGCATGTCCGATAATCGAACGAAATTACGATAATCGACTGCGTGCCATCATACGCAACGGCGTACCATTTGCAACGGACGCTGCTAGGCTGATAAATTCAGTCCTTCAACGAGGAGGCTCCTAAAGTGAAACCAAACATGAACCGCCGCTCGGCCATCCGGGCCGGCGCCGCACTCGCCGCTGCATCCGCGCTGCCGCTCCAGGCCATCGCGCAAGCCAAGCCCACCCTGCGCTTCGCGGCGGTGTTCTCCGACAAGGACATCCGCGCCGAGATGATGCAGCGCCTCGCCAAGGAGGTGGAGGGCGACTACAAAGTCGACCTGTTCCTGAACGCCTCCATGTTCAAGCAGGGCACCGAACTGGTCGCCCTGCAGCGCGACAACCTGGAGATGGGCAACATCGCGCCGCAGGACATCTCCAAGCAGATCCCGTCCTTCTCGATCCTCACCTCGGCCTACCTGTTCCGCGACGCCGATCACCTGAACAAGTTCTGGTCGGGCAACCTCGGCGCGCAGTTCAAGAAGCAGGTCGAGGACCAGGTGAAGGTGAAGATCCTCGGTCCCACCTTCTTCGGCACGCGACAGGTCGGCCTCAAGCCGAACAAGAAGATCAACACGCCGGCCGACCTCGCCGGCGTCAAGCTGCGCATGCCGCCGGGCGACGCCTGGCAGCTGCTCGGCCGCTCGCTCGGCGCCAACCCGACGCCGATGGCCTACGCCGAGGTGTACACCGGCCTGCAGACCGGCTCGATCGACGGCCAGGACAATCCGCTGCCGAACGTGCAGAACATGAAGTTCTACGAGGTGATGTCGCAGATCGTGATGACCTCGCACCTGGTCGGCTACGACCTGCTGACCATCAACCTGAAGGCCTGGAACAGCATGGGCGCGGCCAAGCAGAAGTCCTTCCAGGCCGCCGCCGACAAGGCGATCGCGTGGAGCGCGGCGGAGCACCAGAAGCGCGAGGCCGAGCTGGCCGACGGCTTCCGCAAGCAGGGCCTGCAGGTCTATGTCCCGGATCAGAACGCCTTCCGCGCTCACGCGCAGAAGGTGTACCTCGCCTCCGATGAGGCGAAGGAGTGGCCGAAGGGGATGCTCGAGAAGATCAACGCCATCAAGTAGGCGTTCGGGCACGTCCTAGATGCGCGCCGCCGTGGCCTGGCTGCACCGGCGGGCGGAGAACATCGCCGCGGGCATGCTCGCGGTGATGTTCGCCGCCTTCGTCATCCAGATCGCCTTCCGCTATTTCTTCAACTTCCCGGTCGGCTGGGCATCCGAGCTGACCGTCGTGCTGTGGCTGTGGCTGGTGCTTTGGGGCGCGGCCTTCGTGGTGAAGGAGAGCGAGGAGATCCGCTTCGACCTGCTCACTGGCGCGGTCGGGCGGCGCGTACGCATCGCCATGGGCATCGTGGTGGCCGTCGCGCTCATCGTGCTGTACGGCGTCGCGCTGAAGCCCTCGTTCGACTACGTCGCGTTCATGAAGGTGGAGAAGTCGTCATACCTGAAGGTCCGCATGGACTGGCTGTACTCGATCTTCATCGTGTTCATGGTGGCGATCCTCGCGCGCTACCTCTGGCTGCTGTGGCAGCTCGTGCGCGGGCGCGACCCCGGCGAGGCCGACGTAACCAAGGCAAGCTCGGGCCTGTGAGCGCGGCGTTCGCCTGGGCGCTCGGCGTCATAGTCGCGCTCAGCCTGCTCGGGCTGCCGGTGGGGCACGCGATGATCGCCGGCTCGATCCTCTACCTGTACGCCAAGGGCCTCGACATGGGCACCGCGGCGGAGCAGCTGCTGAACGGCATGTACACCAGCTACCTGCTGCTGGCGATCCCGCTGTTCATCCTCGCCGCAGAGTTCATGAATAGCGGCAGCATCATGGACAGGCTGCTGCGCTTCTGCAACGCGCTGGTCGGCCGCTTCCGCGGCGGTCTCGCGCAGGTGAACGTGCTGCAGAGCGTTGTATTCGCCAGCATGTCGGGCTCGGCGCTGGCGGATGCCGCCGGCTCGGGCAAGATCATGCAGTCGCTGATGACGCGCGACGGCCGCTACCCGGCGAGCTTCGCCGCCGCGCTGACCGCGGTCTCGTCGGTGATCGGGCCGATCATCCCGCCGTCGATCCCGCTGGTGATCTACGCGCTGGTGTCGGATACCTCGATCGGCTACCTGTTTCTCGGCGGGGTGCTCCCCGGCCTGCTGCTCGGCGCGGTACAGATGGGGCTGATCGCCGCCGTGGCGAGGAAGCGCAACTTTCCGGTCGAAGCGGTGGTGCCGCTGCGGGAATGGCCGCGCGTCACCTGGGAGGCGTTCCCCGCGCTGATGATGCCGGTGATCCTGCTCGGCCTGCTCTACAGCGGAGTGACGACCCCCACCGAGGCCGCCGCGGCGGCGGCCGCCTACGCGCTGCTCGTCTCAGCGCTGCTGTATCGCAGCGTGTCGTGGGCCGATATCTACCGCTCGCTGGACCGCAGCGCCCGCATCACCATCTCGATAGGCATGCTGATCGCCGGCGCCCTGGTGTTCAACTACGTGGTCACCGCGGAGAACATCCCGAAGGCGCTGGCCGCTTTCCTCAAGGGCCATGAACTCTCGCCGCTCGGCTTCCTGGTGGCGGTCAACCTGCTGCTGCTCGTGCTGGGCTGCTTCCTCGAGGGCACCACCATCCTGCTGGTGATCGTGCCCGTGCTGCTGCCTACCGCGCACCTGCTCGGCATCGACCCGGTGCACTTCGGCGTGGTGGTGGTGGTCAACATCATGATCGGGCTGGTCACGCCGCCCTACGGCCTGCTGCTGTTCATGATGATGAAGATCGCCGACGTGCCGCTGAGGGACCTGGTGCGCGAGGTCCTGCCGTTCCTCTGGGTGATGATCGGGGCCCTCGCGCTGCTGACCTTCGTGCCGGAGATCGTGCTCTTCCTGCCGCGCGTGCTCGGCTACAAGGGCTGAGGGGCGCAGGCCCGGCGGGTCCTATAATCGGCCGCACCCATTTCCGGAAGGCGCAGCCATGCGGATCCTCATGCTCCACGGCATCAACCACAACATGTTCGGCAAGCGCGACCCGGCGCAGTACGGCACCACCACCCTGGCCGAGATCGACGCCGCGCTGAAGAAGCTGGGCCGCGAGCTGGACGTCGAGGTCACCTGCTTCCAGACCAATAGCGAGGGCGCGATGTGCGAGCGCATCCACCAGGCCTACGCCGAGGGGATGGATGCGGTGATGATCAACGCCGGCGCCTGGACCCACTACAGCTACGGCATCCGCGACGCGCTCGCGATTCTGACCGTGCCGGTGGTCGAGCTGCACATGTCGAACATCCATGCCCGCGAGGAGTTCCGGCATCGCTCGGTGTTTGCCGAGATCGTGAAGGGTCAGATCTGCGGCTTCGGCGTGGAGAGCTATCTGCTCGGCCTGAGGGCCGCCGTCTCTTCGGTCCGCTCCGCGAAGCGCTAGCCGCGTGGCGAGGACGATTCGGCGGGTCGTTACCGGCCACCATCCCGATAGGCGCTCGACGGTCCTGCTGGACGGGCCGGCGCCCAACGTGAAGCAGCGGGCAGCCGGCAACGCGTCCACCCTGCTGTGGGTCACCGACGAGTCGCCGGCGCGGCCGGCGGACGGCGACCGCGCGGCGCGCGAGATCGGCGTGCCGCCGCCGTCGCGCGGCAGCATCTTCCGCCTCGCCGAGTTCCCGCCAGGCGTGGGTGGTGAGGTACGCGACAACGAAGCCGTGCTGCGCGACTTCGGCATCGGAGCGGACGTGGCGCGCGGCCATCCGCCGCGCCATCCCGCGATCCACCGCACGCGCAGCGTCGACTACGTGGTGGTGCTCGAGGGCGAGATCGACCTGCTGCTCGATGACGGAGACGTCAGGCTCAAGGCCGGCGACGTGGTGGTTCAGCAGGGCACCAACCACGCCTGGATCAACCGCGGCAACGCCACCTGCAGGCTGGCGATGGTGTTCATCGACGCGGAAGAGCCGTCCTGGGCGAAGTGAAGCGCAAGCTCGGACTGGCGGCGCTGACCTGCCTGGAGCTGGCGCCGCCGGACCTGGTGTCCGCTGCAGCGGCGGCGAGCTACGACTGCGTCGGCCTGCGGCTCATCGGCGTGGCAGGGCAGGTGCTGCCGAAGTTCGAGCAGCGGGAACTCGAGCGACGGCTGGCTGATACCGGCCTCAAGGTGCTCGACGTCGAGATCTTCCGCCTCGATCCGCAAACCGTCGTCGTCGCCTTCGAGCCCGCGCTCGCGGTAGCGCAACGGATCGGCGCGACCGAGATCCTGGTGCATGGCGCTGATGCCGACGAGGTTCGGTTGATCGACTCGTTCGCGCGGCTTTGCGAGCTGGCCGGAAAGTACGGCGTGCGCGCCAACCTGGAGCCGATGCCCTGGGTCGAGATCTCGACCGTAGCCAAGGCCAAGCGGATCGTGAAGGGGACGAATGGCGCCGTGCTGGTCGACGCGATCCACTTCTACCGCGCCGACAACAGCTTCGAGGACCTGCAGGGCGCGCCGATGCGCTACGTCCAGTTCTGCGACGCGCACCCCGGCCGGCCGGCGGATGTGCAGGAGATCATTCGCCAGGCGCGCGGCGATCGCCTGTTTCCCGGCGAGGGCGCGCTCGACCTGCGCGGCCTGCTGCGCGCGCTGCCGGGCGACCTGCCGCTCAGCCTGGAGATTCCGGTGGCGCGGAAGATTGAGCCGTTCGAGCGGGCGAAGCAGGCGATGGTTGCAACCAGGAGATTCCTCGGTGAGTAAATTGTTGCTCGGCTTGATCGGTGCGGACATACAGAAGTCGCTCGCTCCCGCGCTGCAGGAGGAGGAAGCGCGTTACCACGGGCTGCGGCTGCACTACCAGCTCATCGACCTCGCCGCTGCCGGCGTGGGCGTCGAAGCGCTGCCCGGGCTGATCGGCGCAGTGCGCGTGATGAAGTTCGCCGGCCTCAACATCACCTTTCCCTGTAAGCAGGCCGTCATTCCTCTGCTTGACGGGCTGTCGGACGAGGCGCGCGCCATCGGTGCGGTGAACACAGTGGTGCGCGAGGGCGACCGTCTGGTCGGCTACAACACCGACGCCCCCGGCTGGAGCTGGGGCTTCAAGCGCGCGCTTCCCAAGGCCGACCTGTCGCGCGTCGTTCTGCTCGGCGCGGGCGGCGCCGGCGCAGCCGTCGGCTATGCGGCAATGGAGCTCGGCGTTTCCGAACTTTCGGTGTTCGATTCCGATCCGTCCCGGGCCGCTGCGCTGGCCTCGCACCTGGGGTCCCGCTTTCCGGGGCGAAAGACAATTCAAGTCCAAGATCTGGCGGCCGCCGTGCAGGCGGCCACCGGCCTGATCCACGCCACGCCGGTCGGGATGCTGGGGCATGCGGGGATGCCGGTAGACGAGCGCCTGCTGCGGCCTTCGATGTGGGTGTCGGAAGTGGTCTATGTGCCGCTGGAGACCGAGCTGCTCAAGGCGGCGCGGCGCATCGGCTGCCCGACCGTGGACGGCGGCCACATGAACGTCGGACAGGCGGTGCGCGGGTTCAAGCTGTTCACCGGCCTGGAGGCCGACGCGGCACGCATGGACGCGCACTTCCGCGCCTTGATCGCCCGGCGGGGATGACTCCAACAAAGCGTCCGGCTGCTGTCGCTTTGTTTTCGATCTGAAATCCTCCGGCGATGGGGATGGATGTCCTGGTGCTGGGCGCGGGAGCCGGCGGAATGACGGCAGCCGCAGCGGCTGCGGCGATGGGACTTCGGGTACTGCTGTGCGAGGCTACCGATCAGGTCGGCGGCACGACGGCGACCTCGGCCGGCACGGTGTGGATACCGCTGAGCGACCAGGCACGCGAAGCCGGCGTGGACGACTCGCGCGCGAACGCGCATGCGTATCTGCGGACGCTGGCGGGCGGCGGCGGGATGATCGACGCCTTCCTCGACACCGGCCCGGTGGCGCTGCGATATCTCGAGCGCAACACGGAGCTGCGCTTCGCTCTGGTGCCGCGGCACCCTGACTATCGCCAGGAAGCCCCCGGCGCGGTGGTCGGAGGGCGCGCGTTGGCCGCCGCACCCTACGACGGAAGGCTGCTCGGTGCGGAGTTTCGCCGCATTCGCGCTCCGCGCGAGGAGTTTCTGGCGCTCGGCGGCATGATGGTCGGCAAGGACGACATCGCGCCGCTGGTCGAGCCGCTGTCGTCCTGGCGCTCGTTCCGTCACTCCGCGGCGCTGCTCGGCCGCTACGCGGCTGACCGCCTGCGCTACCCGCGGGGGACGCGTCTCGTCATGGGCAACGCGCTCGTCGCGCGCCTCTATGCCACCCTGCGCAGGCTGGCAGTCGAGATGCGCTTCTCAACCCGCGCCACACGGCTGCTGGTGGACGGGGGACGCGTCGTTGGCGCGGAGATCACCGGCCCGGCGGGCAGCGAGCGGGTCGAGGCGCGGCGCGGCGTCGTGCTGGCATGCGGCGGCGTCGGCTCGACCGCGCAGCACATGCTGGCGTTCGAGGGCAACCGCGGCGACGGCGTTGCGCTCGCCCGCGCATGCGGCGCGCAGATGGAGCTCGACCATCCGAACGCCGCGTTCTGGATGCCGGTGTCGATCCACCCCGGCAGGGACGGGCGGCCGCGCGCGTATCCGCACATCGTTCTCGACCGCGCCAAGCCCGGCGTCATCGCCGTGGGCGCCGACGGCGAGCGCTTCACCAACGAGGCGCGCTCGTACCACGACTTCGTGCTGGCGATGAAGGAAAGGGAGCGCGCGCAGGGATCGCCTTTCCGCTGCTTCCTGCTGTGCGACGCGCGGGCGCTGCGCAAGTACGGACTGGGCGCGGTGCGGCCGCGGGCGCCTTCCCTCGCCCGCTACCTGCGCTCGGGCTACCTGCGCTCGGCGCCGGACTGGCCGGCGCTCGCCGCGGCGTTGTCGATTCCCTCCGCCGCGCTCGAGCGCGCCATCGGCCGGTTCAACGCGGACGCCGCGCGCGGCGAGGACGCGGTCTTCTGGCGGGGCGTCTCGGAGCTGGACCGGCACAACGGCGACCCCGCGCACCGCCCCAACCCCTGCCTGGCGCCGCTCGAGACGCCGCCGTTCTACGCCGTCGAGCTGCAGCACTCCGACCTGGCGCCCAGCGTCGGACTGAAGACGGACGCGGATGCGCGGGTGCTGGACGCGGTCGGCAAGCCGATCGCCGGGCTGTTCGCCTGCGGCAACGACATGGCCTCGATCATGCGCGGCGCCTATCCGGCGCCGGGCATCACGCTCGGGCCCGCACTGGTGTTCGCCTACCGGGCGGCCTGCCACATGGCTGGCCGCCCGGCGCTTGCTACTTGACCACCCTCACCAGCGCGGTGGAGGACAGCTGCTTCTGCTGTCCCTCATGGATGACGTTCACCGTCAGCACGAGAGGCACGGAATCCCCGGCAGGAATGTTGTTGTCGATGTCGGACTTCCTGAAGCGGACCAGCAGCAGCCGGTCATGCAGGATCGCGTTCGCATATGCGGGTTCGAACAGCGTGGTGCTCAGCGGCGTCTTCAGCCTGATCTCTTCCTCGATGGGGGCGTAGCCGGCCGGCAGCGTGAAAAGCGCCGTGACCAGCTCGTGGTCATTGAACTGACCCGTTGACGACCCGAGGTCCAGCGTCCGCGGCAGGAAATGCAGAGCGTCGGGCACGTCCTGCGGCGTCAGGTAGACCACCACCTTGCCGGTCGGCCGCGGGTCGGTGCAGTCGTTGAAGAAGTATTCCCCGGCACGGGTGAACGTGTACTGGAAGCTCTCGCCCGGATTCA
>DASUZH010000013.1:0-5245 GCA_036376975.1 Burkholderiales bacterium
CACCGGCTGGCCGAGGTAGGCCTCGGCGTCCTTCTTCAGCTTGCGCAGGATCTGCGCCGAGACTTCCTGCGGCGAGATCTTCTTGCCGCGCACCTCGACCCAGGCGTCGCCGTTGTCGGCGCGCACGATCTTGTAGGGCGACAGCTTGATCGCCTTCTGCACCTCGGCGTCGTCGAAGCGGCGGCCGATCAGGCGCTTCACCGCGTAGATGGTGTTCTTCGCGTTGGTCACCGCCTGGCGCTTGGCCGGGGCGCCGACCAGGATCTCGCCGTCGTCGGTGTAGGCGACGACCGAGGGCGTGGTGCGCGAGCCCTCGGAGTTCTCGATCACCTTGGGCTTGCCGCCCTCCATGATCGCCACGCAGCTGTTCGTCGTACCGAGGTCGATGCCGATAGTCTTTGCCATGATGGGTCGCCCTTAATTCGCGTCTAGGTCTGAATTGGGGTTAATGCCTGATTTTTCAACCGCCTTGGACACGGTGACGAGGGCCGGGCGCAGCACGCGGTCGTGCAGCCCGTAGCCCTTCTGCAGGGTCGAAACGACGCTGTTCGGCGCCGACTCGGACTCGACCGCGGCCATCGCCTGGTGGCGATAGGGGTCGAAGCGATCGCCCGGCGCCGGGTTGATCTCCCGGATGCTGGACTTCTCGAGGGCCTGCAGCATCTGGCGCAGGACCAGCTCGACGCCGCTCGGGTCGCGGCTCTTGACGGCGCCCTCCAGGCTGTCGAGCACCGGCAGCAGGGTCTCGGCGAAGCGCTCCAGGGCGTACTTCTGCGCCGAGGCCGCTTCCGCCTGGGCGCGCTTGCGCGTGTTGTCGGCGTCGGCCAGCGCGCGCATCATGGCCTCGCGCTGCAACTCGAGCTTGCTCTGCGCCTCTGCGAGCAGGTCCTCCAGGGACTTTTCGCTGCCCTGCGGCTGAACGGTCTCCTCGTGCATCTTGTCGAAATTGGGCCTGGGAAGTGCGGTTTCAAGCTTTCTTGGCACCGCGGATGCGAAACTTATCATATGGGTAATGACCTGATTCCATGAGAAAACCCCTCAAATATGGGCTGCTAGGACTGGGCGGGCTGCTGGTTCTCGCGATCGGCGGGGTGGCGGTGTTCGCCATGACCTTCGACCCGAACAAGTACAAGGGCCAGATCGCGGCCGCCGTGAAGGAGAAGACCGGGCGCACCCTGAAGCTCGGCGGCGACCTGCAGGTGGCGATATGGCCCAGCCTCGGCGCCAAGGTCGCCGGAGTGACCCTGTCCGAGAAGGACGGCACGACCGAGTTCCTGTCGCTCGAGTCGGCCCAGGTCTCGGTGGCGGTGATGCCGCTCCTGCGCGGCGCGGCGGTGGTGGACGGCGTGCGGGTTTCCGGGCTCAAGGCCAACGTGGTGAAGGACAAGCAGGGCAAGTTCAACTTCGACGACCTGCTCGAGGGCGACGCGAAGAAGCCGGCGCCGAAGCCCGAGGAAAAGAGCGGCGGCGGCGGTGCGCCGGTAGCCTTCGACATCGGCTCGGTAAAGGTCGAGCGCTCGGCGGTGAGCTACCGCGACCTCGGTACCGGCCGCGAAATCGCGATCTCAGGCTTCGAGTTTTCCACCGGCCGGGTAGCCGAACAGGCGAGCGGCAAGCTCAAGCTGGCGGCGCAGGCGAAGGCCCGCAATCCGGACCTCGACGCGAAGGTCGACCTCGGCGCGGACTACAAGCTCGACATGCCGGCGAAGCGCTACGACCTTTCAAACCTCGATCTGAAGGTGAGCGGCAGCGGCGCGGGGAAGAAGAATCTCGCGCTGGCCGTCGCCGGCGCCCTGAGCGCCGACCTCGCTAAGGAGAGCGTCGCGGGCGACCTGAGCACGAAGTTCGACGAGTCCACGATCAAGGCGAAGTTCGGCCTGGTGAAGTTCGCTGCTCCCGCCTACACCTTCGACGTCGACATCGACAAGCTCAACCTGGACCGCTACATGCCGGCGGAAGAGAAGCCGGCCGCAAAGGAACCGTCCAAGCCGGCCCCGGCGGGAAAGCAGGCGGAGACGCCGGTCGACCTGTCGGCGCTGAAGGGGCTCAACGCGAACGGCAAGCTGCACGTCGGCGCGCTGCAGGTGCGCGGCCTCAAGCTGGCCGACGTGCGCGCCGACGTGAAGGCGGCAAACGGGCGCGCCGACATCGCGCCGCATTCCGCGAACCTGTACGAGGGCAAGGTGGCCGGCGCGCTCAGCCTGAACGCCGACGGCAACCGCATCACGCTGAAGGAGGACCTGACCGGCATCGCGATCGGGCCGCTGCTGCGCGACGTCGCGCAGAAGGACATGCTGGAGGGCAAGGGCAACATCGCGCTCGACGTCAACGCCGCCGGCCCGACGGTCGAGGCGATGAAGAAGGCGCTCGCCGGGACCGCCAGGGTGCAGCTGAAGGACGGCGCCTACAAGGGCTTCAACCTGGGCGAGGCGCTGCGCAAGGCGAAGGCCGCGCTCGGCGGATCGCGCGAGGAGAAGGCGGCCGCGGCGGAAACCAAGCAGACCGATTTCAGCGAGATGAGCGCCAGCTTCGCGATCAAGAACGGCGTCGCGCACAACGAGGACCTGGACGTCAAGGCGCCGCTGTTCCGGGTAGCCGGGAAGGGCGACGTCGACATCGGCAATTCCCGCCTGGACTACACCACCAAGGCCACCGTGGTCGGCACGAGCAAGGGGCAGGGCGGCGCGGAGCTCGAGCAGCTCTCCGGCCTGACCGTGCCGGTGCGGCTGAGCGGGCCGTTCGACGCCATCAAGTACGACGTCCAGTACGGCGCCGTGGCCTCGGACCTCGCCAAGAGCAAGGCCGGCGGCCAGGTGAAGGAGCAGCTGGAGAAGAACCGCGACAAAATTGAGGACCGGCTGAAGGGGTTGCTCGGACGGTAAATTACACCGTCCTAACAAAGCTTTACCGCATCAGGGAAGCACGGCGGCGCAGAGGTGTATACCGTCGGTATATACCTATTCGTCCGATGCTCAAGCTCCTGCGCTACTCGCAGCTACTGGCGCTCGCCGGGATGCTTCTCCTGGTCGCGGCGCTGTCGCTGCTCTACCGCGGCCTGGTGTTCGACTCGCTGGTCGAAGGCGAGACGCGCTCCAACGTCGCGCTGACCAAGTCGTTCGCCAACGCGATCTGGCCGGCGCACGCGCATTTCGTCGCGCGCGCCGCCGCGCTGCCGCCGGCCGAGCTGGCGGCGAGCGAGAACATCCGCTACCTGGCGCACGACCTGCGCCAGCTGACACGCGGCCTGAGCGTGGTCAAGGTCAAGGTCTACGACCTGCGCGGCCTGACCGTGTTCTCCACCGACCCGAAGCAGATCGGCGAGGACAAGTCGGCGAATCCCGGCTTCCGGCGCGCGCTGGGCGGCGCGGCGGCGAGCGAGATCACGCACCGCGACCGCTTCGACGCGTGGGAAGGCACGCTTTCCGACCGCGACATCATCGCCACCTACGTGCCGGTGCGCATGGCCGACGGCGCGCCGGTCGAGGCGGTGCTGGAGATCTACAGCGACGTCACCGAGCTGGTGGCGCGCATGCAGCGCGGCCAGTGGCAGATCCTGGCCGGCGTGCTGGCCGCCATGGGGCTGGTCTACCTGGTGGTGCAGTTCGTGCTGCGCCGCTACCGCATGCTGCTGCGCGCGCAGGAGGAAGAGCGCGCCGCGCAGGAGGAGCGCATCCGCTACCAGGCCTACCACGATCCGCTTACGCAGCTGCCGAACCGCGCGCGCTTCGCCGAAAGCCTGAGCGAGGCGCTGAAGCGCGCCAAGCGCGCGGAGTGGCAGCTCGCCCTGCTGTTCGTCGACCTCGACAACTTCAAGCGGGTGAACGACAGCCTCGGCCACGACGCCGGCGACCGCCTGCTGCAGCTCGCCGCCGGCCGCATCCGCTCGTCGGTGCGCGAGGCGGACATGCTGTTCCGCATGGGCGGCGACGAGTTCACGGTGCTGCTGGAGGACGTGCGCGGGCCGGAGGAGGCGGCGCACGTCGCGCAGCGCATGCTCGACGCGATGCACGAGCCGGTGCAGCTGCGCCACCACGAGCTGAGCGTGTCGGCGAGCATCGGCATCGCGCTGTATCCGCGCGACGACCACGACGGCGAGCGCCTCCTGAAGAGCGCCGACACCGCCATGTACCGGGCGAAGGAGCTCGGCCGCAACCGGCACGCGTTCTTCGCGCCGGAGATGAACCGGCAGATGGAGCAGCAGATGATGATGGAGGCGGCGCTGCGCCGCGCGCAGAAGCAGGGCGAGTTCCGCGTCTACTACCAGCCGAGGATCTCCGCCGCCACCGGGCGGGCGATCGGCGCCGAGGCGCTGCTGCGCTGGCACCACCCGGAGTGGGGCGTGGTGGAGCCGGCCAGCTTCGTGCCGCTGCTGGAGGAGTCGGGGCTGATCGTGCCGGTGGGCGCCTGGGTGCTGGCCGAGGCCTGCCGGCAGGCGCGCGCCTGGCGCGACGGCGGCACGCCGCTGCGAGTCTCGGTCAACCTGTCGTCGCGCCAGTTCCGCTCCGACGACCTGATCGGGGCGGTGGACCGCGCGCTGCGCGAGAGCGGCCTCGCGCCGCAGCTGCTCGAGCTCGAGCTGACCGAGAGCCTGCTGATCGAGGACGTGCAGCGCGCGATGGGCGTGATGACGCGGCTGAAGGCGCTCGGCGTGGCGATCTCGATCGACGACTTCGGCACCGGCTACTCGTCGCTCGGCTACCTGCAGCGCTTCCCGATCGACTGCCTGAAGATCGACCGCGGCTTCGTGCGCGACCTGGCGCACAGCGAGAAGTCGGCGGCCATCGTCGACGCGATCTCGGCGCTCGCCCGCAGCCTCGGCCTCGGCCTGGTCGCGGAGGGGGTGGAAGAGCCGGCGCAGGTCGACCTGCTGCTCGCGCGGCAGTGCGACGAGATGCAGGGATTCCTCTATAGCGCGGCGCTGCCCGCGGAGCAGCTGACGGGAATGCTGTCGCGGCCGCTCAGACCCGCTTCGCGCGCAGCGAGATCGAGCGCTTCAGCCAGGAGCGCCTGAGGCGCGCCAGCCAGGCCGGCCGGCGCTCGGCCGGCGCCGCCTGCTCGCCGCCGAACGTGCGGCGGTAGCGGCCCTGGATCGGAAAGGCGATCAGCTCGGGCGCCGCTTCCTTGACCGCCGTGAAGAAGCCGAGCACCTGGGTGTTGCCGCCGAGGCTGTACGGCAGCTGCCCGTCGCGAGCCGGGTCATACGCGATGGTGGCTTCCTTGCCGCCGCCGCTGAAGTGCAGCGTCA
>DASUZH010000014.1:0-2275 GCA_036376975.1 Burkholderiales bacterium
TGCCGTTGTTGATCCGGAGAATGAATCGTGGCGAAGCGCTGAAGCGGGCCGGCAAGGTCCTGGAGGAGGTCGGCCTCGGCGCCCGGCTCGAGCACCAGCCTGGCGAGCTTTCCGGCGGCGAGCGCCAGCGCTGCGCGTTTGCGCGCGCGCTGGTCACCGGGCCGGCCTGCGTGCTCGCCGACGAGCCGACCGGCAACCTCGACGAGCACACCGCCGACGAGGTGTTCGAGGTGATGCTCAAGCTGGCCGCCTCGCGCGGCACGGCGTTCGTCATCGTCACGCACGACAGCGGCCTCGCCGCGCGCGCCGGGCGCGTGCTCGAGCTGCACGAGGGCAGGCTGCGGGAAGCGGGCAGATGAAGGTCCTGCAGCTGCTCATCTTCCTGCTGATGTGCGCGCTCGCGCTCGGCTGGTTCTCGCGCCGCGCCAGGCTGCCGTACCCGATCGCGCTGGTGGTCGGCGGCGCGCTGCTCGGCTTCGTGCCCGGGCTGCCGCGGCTCGACTTCGACCCGCAGTTCCTGCTGGTGCTGGTGCTGCCGCCGATCCTCTACCAGGCGGCGCTGCTCACCTCGTGGCGCGACTTCAAGGCGAACGGGCGGCAGATCGGGCTGCTCGCCATCGGCCTGGTGATCGTCACCACGCTGGTGGTCGGCGCCACCCTCAAGTTCCTCATCCCCGACATCCCGTGGGCCGCCGCCTTCGTCTTCGGCGCCATCGTCTCGCCGCCCGACGCGGTGGCGGCGACCGCGATCATCTCCAAGATGCACATGCCGCGGCGCATCGTCACCGTGCTCGAGGGCGAGAGCCTGGTGAACGACGCCTCGGGCCTGGTGCTCTACAAGTTCGCGGTCGCGGCGGTGATGGCGGGCTCGTTCTCGCTGCTCGACGCGAGCGGGCAGTTCATCCTCATCTCGGCGCTCGGCATCGCCATCGGCGTGGTGATCGCGGGCCTGTTCATCATGCTGCACCGGCACATCGGCGACCCGTTCATCGAGGTGCTGGTGTCGCTCGCCATCCCCTACATCGCCTACGTGCTGGCGGAAGGCGTGCATGCCTCGGGCGTGCTGGCGGTGGTCGCCGCGGGCCTGGTGCGCGGCCGCTACTCGCCGGCCATCGTCTCGGCCGAGATGCGCATCCTGGCGCGCTCGGTGTGGAACATCTTCGTCTTCCTGCTGAACAGCCTGATCTTCATCCTGATCGGGCTGCAGGTGTCGGGCACCCTCGACCGCATGAAGGGCATCAGCGGCTGGGACCTGTTCACCTATTCGCTCGCCGTCAGCATGGTGGCGATCCTGGTGCGCTTCGCCTGGGTCTACATCGTCGAGTACGCGCCGGCGTTCGTCCTGCGGCGCATGGGGCGCCAGGCCAACCCGCCGCTGCCGGGCGAGGCGTTCATCGTCAGCTGGTGCGGGATGCGCGGCATCGTCTCGCTGGCCGCCGCGCTCGCGCTGCCGGTGCAGATCGAGCACGGCACCTTCTTCCCCTACCGCGACCTGATCATCTTCCTCACCTTCGTGGTGATCCTGGTCACGCTGGTGGTGCAGGGCCTCACGCTCGCGCCGATCATCCGGCGCGTGAAGCTCGGCTCCGACCACAGCTCGCGCGACGAGCACGACAAGGCGCGCCTCGCCATGTGCCAGGCGGCGATCGGCATCATCGACAAGCTCGCCGCCGACGGCGCGCCGACGGAGCTGATCGACCGGCTGCGCGCCGAGATCAGCGAGCGCATGGTGGCCCACTCGGCGCTCACCCACCAGCCGGAGGAAAGCGGCACCTTCTCGGTCGCCACCAACATCCGCCGCGCCGCCGTGCGCGCCGAGCGCGAGGAGCTGATCCGCATCTGGCGCGCCGGCGAGATCAGCGACGAGGTGCTGCACCACATCGAGGAAGAGCTCGACTACGAGGAATCGCGGCTGTAAGTAAGAATTCCCGAAGTCACGGCCTGCTGATAGAACGCGGCATCCTCGAGCGCGCGGGTGAGGACGAAGCCGCGGGCGCTGGCGCGCACAAAGTAGCGGAACGCCAGCGTGGCGATGAACAACAGCATTCCCGCAACAATATGACCCATTAGCGCAAGGGCGACTGCGATGCCGAATACAGGCAGCAGGAAAAGCGGAAGCATCATGCGCGAGGAGACCAGTCGCGCAGCCGCCTTGGGATCGACGTGCACGGCGAGCCGGCCACCCTGGTAGGCGGCGACGAATTCCTGGTGCGTCATTGCGCGCGCCGCTTCCGCCGCCGCCAGGCGGCAATGATGTAGATGCGCCAGCCGATGT
>DASUZH010000015.1:0-3526 GCA_036376975.1 Burkholderiales bacterium
ATCGGCGCGGCGCAGATCGGCTGGTACGGCACCGCGATGCTCTGCTACGTCACGCCGAAGGAGCACCTCGGCCTGCCGAACAAGAAGGACGTGAAGGACGGCATCATGGCGTACAAGATCGCGGCGCACGCCGCCGACCTCGCCAAGGGCCATCCCGGCGCGCAGATCCGCGACAACGCGATTTCCAAGGCGCGCTTCGAGTTCCGCTGGGAAGACCAGTTCAACCTCGGCCTCGACCCCGACACGGCGAAGGACTTCCACGACGAGACGCTGCCGAAGGACTCGATGAAGGTGGCGCACTTCTGCTCGATGTGCGGGCCGCACTTCTGCTCGATGAAGATCACGCAGGACGTGCGCGACTACGTCGAGCAGGGGATGAAGGAGAAGTCGATCGAGTTCGTGAAGAAGGGCGCCGAGATCTATCAGAAGTCCTAGGCGAGGCGAAGTGTCTTCCGCCCTCACGGTCCTGGTCATCGTGGTGGTGGCCTTTCCCCTGCTGATGTACCTGATGCAGGACCAGCTGCTGTTCCACCCCCAGCCGCTCAGCGAGCAGCACCGGCACCAGGTCAGACAGCGCTTTCCCGATGCGCAGGAGGTGTTCCTGCAGGCCGACGGCGTGCGGCTGCACGCCTGGCACGTCAAGGCGCAGCCCGGCAAGCCGCTGGTGATCTACTTCGGCGGCAACGCCGAGGAAGTGGCGGGAATGCTGTTCGAGGCGCCTGCGCGCGCCCCGGGCGCCGGCTGGCTCCTCGTCAGCTACCGCGGCTACGGCGCCAGCGAGGGCTCGCCCTCGGAGGCGGCAATCACTGCGGACGCGCTGCGCTGGTATGACTACGCCGTCAAGGAGCTGGGCGCTGCGAAGGTGGTCGTCTTCGGCCGCAGCCTGGGGAGCGGCGCCGCGGTCTATCTCGCGTCGGAGAGAAAGGTCAGCTCGGTTGTCCTGGTGACGCCTTTCGACAGCCTGGTCGAAGTGGCGAAGCACCACTATCCGTACCTGCCGGTGCGCCTGATGCTGCGCCACCCCTTCGAGTCGGTCGAGCGCGCGCCGAAGCTCTCGATGCCGCTGCTTTGCATCGCCGCCGAGCGCGACCAGGTCATCCCGGCCGCGCACGCGCGGCGGCTCTACGACGCCTGGGGCGGGCCGAAGCAATGGGTCGAGCTGCCGGGCGCGGACCACAATAGTACGGACGGCATCCCGGCGTTCTGGCAGTCCATCACGGCTTTTCTACAACAATGAAGAAAAAATGGATCTCGCCCTCCTGCTCAAGGCGGTAGTCCTCGGCGTCGTCGAGGGGCTGACCGAGTTCCTGCCGATCTCCAGCACCGGCCACCTGATCCTCGCCGCCGACCTGCTCGACGCCACCGGCGAGCGCTGGAACGTGTTCAACCTGGTGATCCAGACCGGCGCGATGCTCGCAGTGGTGTGGGAGTACCGCGCGCGGTTCTTCAAGATCGACGTCAATCTCTACCGCAACCTGGTCGTCGCCTTCATCCCGGCGGCGGTGCTCGGGTTCCTGTTTTCGAAATACATCAAGGAGTATCTGTTCCACGCGGTGCCCGTTGCACTGGCCTTTATAGTCGGTGGGGTGGTGATTCTCCTGGTCGAAAGAAACCCGGGGAAAACCCATCGCGTCGAGACCGCTCAGGCGATGACCTGGCTCGACGCCCTGAAGGTCGGCTTCGCGCAATGCTTCGCGCTGATCCCCGGCACCTCGCGCTCGGGGGCGACCATCATCGGCGGCATGCTGTTCGGCCTGTCGCGCAAGGCGGCGACCGAGTTCTCGTTCTTCCTCGCCGTGCCGACCCTGATCGCCGCCGGGATGTACGACCTGTGGAAGAACCGGGACCTGCTGTCGACCGCGGACGTGCCGGTGTTCACCGTCGGCTCGGTGGTGTCGTTCGTCTCCGCCTTCGTAGTGATCCGCTGGCTGATACGCTACGTCGCCACGCACGATTTCAAGCCGTTCGCCTGGTATCGCATAGCGTTCGGGCTGGTCGTGCTGCTTACCGCATACTTCGGCTGGGTCGACTGGAAAGCATAGGAGGAGAGGAATGAAAGCAATCCTGTTGGGTGCCGTGCTGTCGCTCGCCAGCACTGTCGCGGCCGCGCAGGCCTGGCCGGCCAAGCCGGTCCGCATGGTAGTGCCGCTTGCGCCGGGGAGCACCGCCGACATCGTGTCGCGCACCGTCGCGACCGAGCTGGCGAAGAGCGTCGGCCAGCCGGTGGTGGTGGAGAACAAGCTCGGCGCGGGCGGCTCGATCGCCATGGCCGAGGTGGCGCGCGCGGCCGCGGACGGCTACACGATCAGCTTCGCATCGCAGGGCACGCTGGTCTTCAATCAGGCGCTCTACTCGGCGCCCGGCTACGACTCGCTGAAGGATTTCACGCCCCTCGCGTTCGTCGGCGGAGTCTCGAACGTGATGATCGTGCACCCGACGAACCCGGCGAAAGGACCGCTCGACGTGGTCAGGGAAGCCAAGGCGAAGCCCGGCACGCTCACGTTCTCGTCCGGCGGCGCGGGCACGAGCCACCACCTGTCCGGCGTCCTGTTCGCGCAGATGACGCAGACCGACCTCGTGCACGTGCCTTACAAGCAGACCCCGGCAGGAATCCTCGCCGTCATGACCGGCGAGGTATCGATGGGCTTCTTCAATACGCCGACGGTCATCGGCCAGATCCAGAGCGGCAAGCTCAAGCCGCTGGGGGTCACCAGCCTTGCCCGCTCCAAGCAGCTCCCCGATATCCCGACGCTCGACGCCCAGGGCCTCAAGGGCTACGAGATGAACACCTGGTTCGGCTTCGTCGGCCCCGCCGGCGTGCCCGCGCCGGTGGTCGAGCGCCTGAATCGCGAGATCAACGCCGTGCTGGCGAAACCGGACGTGCTCGCGTCGCTCGACAAGCAGGGCTTCGAGATCCCGCCGCCCTCGACGCCGGCGGCCTTCGCGAAGACCATCGCCGACGACATGGCGAAGTGGGTGCCGCTCATCAAGGCCTCCGGCGCGCGTGCCAACTAGGCGGCCGAACTTCCTCGTCGTCCTGATCGACGACCTGCGCTTCGACGAGTTCGGCGCCGGCGGCCACCCCTACCTGAAGACACCGCACATCGACCGGCTCGCCCGCGAGGGCGCGCTGTTCGAGCGCGCGTTCCATACCACGCCGATCTGCTCGCCGAACCGCGCCTCGATCCTCACCGGCCAGTACGCGAGCCGCCACGGCATCATCGACAACGTGGCGCGCGACGCCATGAGCCACCGGCTGCCGAACTACCACCTCGCATTGCAGAAGCGCGGCTACCGGACGGCGCACATCGGCAAGTGGCACATGGGCAACGACGGCATGCCGCGGCCGGGCTATGACTACTGGGTGAGCTACGACGGCCACGGCCGGCTGAGCAATCCCCGGCTCAACCATGACGGGAAGTACGTCGACCACCAGGGCTACATCACCGACGTGATGAACAAGCTGGCCGTCGATTTCATCGACGAGCATGCGAAGAGCCATGCGCAGCAGCCGTTCTCCCTCTTC
>DASUZH010000016.1:0-2811 GCA_036376975.1 Burkholderiales bacterium
AGGTGCACGTGCACCGGCAGGTCGAGCTCGGCGGCGAGCGTGCCGATCTTGCGGAAGCTGGCGTCGGACACCGTATAGGGCGCGTGCGGCGCGAGGCAGAACGAGGCCAGCGGCCGGTCGCGCAGGCGGTCGCGCAGCGCAAGCCCTTTGCGCAGGTAGTCGGCCGCATCCGAGGCGTACGGCGTCGGGAACTCGATCACTATGATGCCGAGCGCGACGCGCATGCCGGCGGCGGCGGCGGCCTCGAACGTCGCCTCCGGGAACATGTACATGTCGTTGAAGCAGGTGACGCCGCCGCGCAGCATCTCGGCGCAGGCGAGCAGCGCGCCGTCGCGCACGAACTGCGGCGAGACGTGCTTCGCTTCCGCCGGCCAGACGTGCTCCTGCAGCCAGCGCATCAGCGGCAGGTCGTCGGACAGGCCGCGCATCAGCGACATCGCGGCGTGGGTGTGCGCGTTGACCAGGCCCGGGATCAGGACGTGGCTGTCGAGATGGGTAACCGCATGGCCGGGGAAGCGGGCGGCCGCCTCGGCCGCCGGCAGCACCGCCTGGATCCTGCCGTCGCGCACCGCGACGGCGTGGTCCTCGAGCACCGCGCCGGCGGGCTCGACCGGGACTACCCAGCGGGCGCGGAGAAGAAGGTCTGCCGCTATTTTGGCGTGCCCTGGATGTCGATCTCGACGCGCCGGTCCGGCGCCAGGCAGCCGATCAGCTCCTTGCGCGGCAGCTTGTCGGCGCAGGAGCTGACCGGCCGCGCCTCGCCGAAGGCGAACGCGGCGATCTGCGTGCGATCGACGCCCTTGGACACCAGGTAGGCGCGCACCGCCTCGACGCGGCGCTCGGAGAGCTTCAGGTTGTACGGCTCGCCGCCGATCCGGTCGGCGTAGCCGCTGACCCTCACGACGCGGACGTTGCGCAGTTCCTGCAGGCGCGCGACGACTTCCTTGTCGAGCGTCGCGCGCGCCCCGGGCGTCAGCGTGGCCTTGTTGAACTCGAACAGCTCTTTCACCGCGAAGCTCATCGGCTGCTTCGGCGCGGGCGGCGCCGGCTGCACGACCGGCGGCGGAGGCGGCGCTGCCGGCGCGGGAGCCGGCGTGGGCGTAGGCGCAGGAGCCGGCGGCGGCGCTTCCTGCGTGGCGCAGCCGATAAAGGCGCTCAGCGAAGCAGCGGCGAGCAGCGTTCCGAGCCTCATATTCCCTCCCGATTTTTTGCCTGCCGTACGTCGCAGATTTAAGCACAAAACGCGGCCGTTTTGCGAAGGAAAACCGGCGCTTGCGTGATAAAATTTCGCCTCTCTTCGATGGAAAATTTCGCCAAAGAAACTCTCCCCATCTCGCTCGAAGAGGAGATGCGGCGCTCGTACCTCGATTACGCCATGAGCGTGATCGTCGGGCGCGCCCTGCCGGACGTGCGCGACGGCCTCAAGCCGGTCCACCGCCGGGTCCTGTTCGCGATGCACGAGGCGAACAACGTCTGGAACCGCCCCTATGTAAAGTGCGCCCGCATCGTCGGCGACGTGCTGGGCAAGTACCACCCGCACGGCGACAGCGCCACCTACGAGGCGCTGGTGCGCATGGCGCAGGACTTCTCCATGCGCTACATGCTGATCGACGGCCAGGGCAATTTCGGCTCGGTCGACGGCGACTCGGCGGCCGCCTACCGCTACACCGAGTGCCGGCTGGAGAAGATCTCCGCCGAGCTGCTCGCCGACATCGACAAGGAAACGGTCGATTTCGTGCCGAACTACGACGGCAAGGAGATGGAGCCGTCGGTGCTGCCGACCCGCGCGCCGAACCTGCTGGTCAACGGCTCCTCCGGCATCGCGGTCGGCATGGCCACCAACATCCCGCCGCACAACCTGGGCGAGGTGGTCGACGCCTGCCTGCACCTGCTCTCCAATCCGCACTGCGCGATCGAGGACCTGATCAAGCTGATGCCGGCGCCGGATTTTCCGACCCACGGCTTCATCTACGGCCTGGCCGGCGTGCACGAGGGCTACCGCAGCGGCCGCGGAAGAGTCGTCATGCGCGCGCGCACCCACTTCGAGGAGATCGGCAAGGGCGACCGCCAGGCGATCATCGTCGACGAGCTGCCCTACCAGGTGAACAAGAAGGCGCTGCTCGAGACGCTCGCCGAGCTGGTCACCGACAAGCGCCTCGAGGGCATCTCCGACCTGCGCGACGAGTCCGACAAGTCCGGCATGCGCATGGTGATCGAGCTGAAGCGCGGCGAGATCCCCGACGTGGTGCTGAACAACCTGTACAAGATGACCCAGCTGCAGGACGCCTTCCACATGAACATGGTGGCGCTGGTCGACGGCCAGCCGCGCCTGCTGTCGCTGAAGGACCTGATCGAGTCCTTCATCTCGCACCGGCGCGAGATCGTCACGCGGCGCACCGTGTTCGACCTGCGCAAGGCGCGCGAGCGCGGCCACATCCTGGAAGGTCTCGCCGTCGCGCTGTCGAACGTGGACGAGGTCATCGAGCTGATCAAGAAGGCTCCCAGCCCGGCCGAGGCCAAGAACGCGCTCATGGCTCGGGCATGGGCTTCCGATCTCGTGAAGCAAATGATGGGCAACGTATCGGCCGCGCAATTCAACCCGGAAGGGCTCGATAAAGCCTATGGACTGAAGGAAGACGGGTACCACCTGTCCGAAGTCCAGGCGCAGGCCATCATCGACCTTCAGCTGCGCCGCCTGACCGGCCTCGAGCAGGACAAGATCCGCGACGAGTACCGCGAGGTGATCGAGGTGATCCGCGACCTGCTCGACATCCTGGCCAAGCCGGCGCGGGTGACGCAGATCATCGGCGC
>DASUZH010000017.1:0-3538 GCA_036376975.1 Burkholderiales bacterium
AGTCGCCGTCACCACACTGCAGAAGAAACTCGACGAGAAAGAGCTTCTCAAGCTCGTCGCCGGCGTCGACGTCGTCCTCGACTGCAGCGACAACTTCGCCACCCGCCACGCCGTCAACCGCGCCTGCGTGAAGCACCGCAAGCCACTCGTCTCCGGCGCGGCGATCCGCTTCGACGCGCAGTTGATGGTTTTTGATCTGAGAAAAACAGATTCCCCGTGCTACGCCTGCCTGTTCCCGGAGGACGGCGAGGTCGAGGAAGTGCAGTGCTCGATCATGGGCGTATTCGCCCCGCTCACCGGCGTGATCGGCGCGATGCAGGCGATGGAAGCCATCAAGCTCGTCGCCGGCGTCGGCGAGTCAAGGTCGAGACTTCAGGTGTTCGACGCGAAGGCCGGGGAGTGGCGAGCCGTGAAGGTCAAGAAGGATCCAACCTGCAGCGTCTGCGAGTAGCTGCCGAGGGGAAGAGGTCGCGGGCGGTCTCGCGCGAGCTATGGGACGGCCTCGTGCGCTTCAACCAGGTCGCCGGGCCGCTTCGATACAAGCGAACGGTGCTGAGCGCGCGCGACGGCAACGGCCGGCTGCTCGGCGGCATCATCATTCAGTCGTACTGGCGCGAGACCTACATCGAGCTGCTGTGGCTATCGGCGCATGCGCGCCGCAGCGGTGTCGGTGCGAAGCAGGGCTACCGGCGCTTCGGCACCCTCTCCGGCTCGCCGCGCGGAGAGCGCCGGCACTTCTACGTGAAGAAACTGCGCTAGCGCCCAGGGAGGTGGTTGTCGTCGAGGAACAGCTGCACCTCGCGGAACAGGTTCATGCGGTTCTTCTCCATGACCACCGTGTGCGTGCCTTCGCCGATCTCGACGTAGCGCTTGTAGGGCGCGTTCACCAATAGCGGAAACAGCGTCGCGGCCATGTAGGTGGGCGTGTCGGCGTCCCACTCGGCCTTGATGAGCAGCGTCGGCACGCGGATGTCGGCGGGCGAGTACGGCAGCTTCTGCTGTCCCTGCGGCGCGGCCCAGTAGCGGCTGCCGTCCAGCAGAACGCCGTTCGGCGCGCGCAGCACGGGCGGGTTCTGCGCCGCGCCCTTCGGATCCGACTTGATCGTGGCGTCGGCCCAGGCCTCGAACCAGCCGGGCGGTATCAGATCCTTCTGCTTCTCCGGCGCGACGCCGGTCAACCAGCGGCCGCGGGCCTGGCTCATGTTCACGGTGCGGTACGCGGGCAACGGGCCGGCGCCGGCCTGCACCAGCGACGGCGTGGTGCGGATCCAGAGCGGCGCGTAGAGGACGAGCTTGTTGACCTTCGCGTTGTTCTGCGTGGTGTACCAGCTCATGGTCACCGTGCCCCAGGACCAGGCGAGGAGGTTCAGCTTCTGGATGCCGCGTCGCTTGAGGATGTAGTCGACCGCGGCGCTAACGTCGCGCACGGCCTCTTCAGTCGTGGCGAACGGAGGATTCGCGGTCGCCGGCTGGTCCATCGCCGGCGGGCGCGTCGAGCGGCCATAGCCGCGCACGTCGACGAGGTACACGTCGTAGCCGGCGCGCGCGATGTAGTCCATCCACGAAACGCCGCCGAGCGGCAGGTCGAATGCGGTTTCGGAGGGATAGGTCGCGCCGTGCACGAACAGCACGGTCTTCTCGGCGCTGAAGCTGGTCATCGACGCCGGGCGCTTGTTGCGCACGTAGACCGAGATGCCCGGGTCGGAGGGCACCATGGTCTCTTCCATCACGATGTCAGTGGTGGTTTCCATTCCCGCGCAGCCCGCGAGCAGCAGCGCGGACGCCAGCAGAAGCTTTCTCATGCGAACCCCCTGTCGTCAGGCGAGCAGGTAGCGCCGTTGGGCGGTGAACCCTTCGCCCGGTTTCCTCGAGAAGCCGGATTTCGCGAACGTGTGCAGCGAGCCGATGGCGTAGCGCATCAGCGCCGCGGCGCGGCCGGCCGCGTCGCCGTCGGACGCGACCCGCAACGCCTGCTTGAGCGTCGACTCGAAGCGGTCGAAGAACTGGTTCATGCGCACCTGCAGGCGCTCGTGCTCGCCGACCAGCGCGTCGCCGGTCATCACGCGCACCATGCCGGGGTTCTTCTCGGCGAAGGCGAGCAGCATCTCGGTCAGCTTCTCCGCCTGGCGGCGGCCGTCGGCCTCGTCGGCGGTGATCTGGTTGGCCAGGGTGAACACCGAGCTCTCGATGAACTCGATCAGGCCCTCGTACATCTGCGCCTTGGAGGCGAAGTGGCGGTAGAGCGCCGCTTCCGACACATCGAGCTTCTCGGCCAGCGCGGCGGTGGTGATGCGCTCCCACTTCGGCGCCTCCAGCATCTCTGCGAGGGCCTTCAATATTTCGAGCCGGCGTTCGCCTTTGGCGCGGGGCATGCGGGGTAAGTAACTCCTGACTTCGACGAATTCTATGCCGAGGCGAAACGGAAGACTAGGCGAGGCAGGTCGATTACGGAACTAATGCGCAGATCGACGAACGGAACGCGCCGCTTCGCGGCGCTGATCCAGACCGTGGACATGCCGAGCCGGTGTGCGGTGCGCAAATTCTCCAGCATGTCGTCGACCATGGCGCAGCGATGCGGGTCCAGGTTGTGCTTGCGCAGCAAATGGTGGAAGCCGTGCAGCGCCGGCTTGCCGCGATAGCGCGTGTCCTCGAGGGTGTAGACGGCGTCGAAATACCGGTCCAGGTCGAGGACGCGCAGCACGTCCCACACGTACTGCCGCGGCGCATTCGAGAACACGAGCTTGGTGCCGCCCAGCCGGTCGAGGGCGTGCCGGACGGCGTTCTCGTGCACCACCATGTCGGCGAGCTCGGGAAAGACGTGGGTCTCGGCGAGGAACTGGCGCGGGTGCACGCCGTGGCGGCGCATCAGGCCCTCCAGCGTGGTGCCGTAGGTCTTCCAGAAGTACTCCCGCATCTTCCCCGCGCCGGCCTCGTCGAGGTTGAACTTGCGCTGCAGGAACGCGTTGATCTGGTCGTGCATCGCGGGGAAGATGCGCACCCGCGCGTCGTGCAGGGTGTTGTCGAGGTCGAAGATCCACACCCGCCGGGACGGCGGCAACCGCGCAATTCGCACTCTATTTGCTTCTGATTAGAGTACCGACGCCTTCGTCGGTGAGCACTTCCAGCAGCAGCGCGTGCGGCACGCGCCCGTCGATGATGTGCACGCTCTTCACGCCGTTGCGCGCGGCGTCGAGCGCGGAGCCGATCTTGGGAATCATGCCGCCGGAAATCACGCCCTTCGACACCAGCTCGTCGATCTTCTTCGGCGTCAGGCCGGTGAGCAGCTTGCCGTCCTTGTCGAGCACGCCCGGCGTGTTGGTAAGCACCACCAGCTTCTCGGCGCGCAGCACCTCGGCCAGCTTGCCGGCGACCAGGTCGGCGTTGATGTTGTAGGTGGTGCCGTCGGCGCCGGTGCCGATCGGCGCCACCACCGGGATGAAGCCGCCGGCTTCCAGCGCCTTGATCACCGCGGGATCGATCGACTCCACCTCGCCGACCTGGCCAAGGTCGACCTTGCCGTTTTCCTTGGTCTGCACCG
>DASUZH010000018.1:0-2785 GCA_036376975.1 Burkholderiales bacterium
CCCTGAAATTCTGTTTACCGTCGCCAATGGGTCGTCCAGGCCCATGTCGAAGCAGTAGTCGCTGCCGAGCGTGACGCGGTCCGCGCCGACCAGGCGGACCAGGTTGGCGTTGATGCGGTCGTCGTGGCCGATGGTGTCGTAGGTGAAGCGCCGCAGGTAGTCGCTCGGCGGGCGCTTCATGTGCTTCAGCTCCGGCCGCACCTTGGTGCCGTGATCCCAGCGGCCGATCAGGCCGGGCATCGTTCCGCCGGCGTGCGGCAGATTGATCTGCAATTTCTCGAATCTATCCAGTACCCCGCCGAAGATGAGGTGCGCCGCCGCGATTCCCGTGTCATAGGGGTTGCCGCAGAGGTTCTTCAGGTAGTACTTCTTCGTGCGGTCCTGCCCGATGGTGTCGACCGGGTGCAGGTAAATGGTCCAGCCGAGCTCCTCGCACTTGCCGTAGACGTCCCAGAACTGGCTTTCATCCAATTCAAACCCGTTTACATTCGTCGCAAGATACAGCCCTCGCATGCCCGGCAGCTTCGCCGCCCGCTCCAGCTCCTTCAGCGCCAGCGCCGGGTCCTGCATCGGCAGCATGGCGAGCCCGAAATAACGCTCGGGATACTTGTCGTGCGCCGCCGAGGCGGCGTCGTTGAAAGCCTGCGACAACGCCAGGCCAAACGCCGGCGAGGCCCAGTAGACCATCGGCGTGGTCAGCGAGAGGGCATGGACGTCGATCCCTCGCTTGTCCATCTCCTTTGCCCTGGAATCCAGCGGCACGAAGCGCTCATCGAAGGCGTTGACGATGTGCTTCGCCTTGATCTTGTAGCCATTGGGGGTGCGCTCGAGCGCTGCGCCCTCCTTCGGGCCGTCCTTCTCGAACAAGTTCAGCCATTCCTTCGGGTACCAGTGCGCGTGGATGTCTATGGTTTTCATTGTGGAGTTATCATGCCACGCGAGGAGGAATCATGAAATTTCTGGTCTGGCTGTTTTGCTTCGCGGCCGCTGTTCCAGTCGCCGCGCAGGACGCGTATCCGAACAAGCCGGTGAAGATCCTGGTGCCGTACGGCCCCGGCGGCGCGACCGACATCATTGCCCGCATCGTGGCGGTGAAGCTGACCGAGACGCTCGGGCAGAGCGTGGTGGTCGAGAACCGACCCGGCGCCAACGGCAACCTCGCGCTCGAAGCGACCGCCAAGTCGGCGCCCGACGGATACACGCTGCTGATCGGCAACGTCTCGACCAACGCCATCAACGAGAGCATGTACGCCGGCTCGCTAAGCATCCGCCCCTCGCGCGACCTGGTGGCCATCACCAAGCTGGTCGAGATCCCGCACATCGTGGTCGCCAACGCGAGCTTCCCGCCGAACAACATAGCCGAGCTGGTCGCGCTGGCGAAGAAGGAGCCGGGAAAGATCAACTACACCTCGGCCGGCATCGGCAGCTATCCGCACCTCGACATGGAGCGCTTCCTCAGAGCCTCGGGCACGCAGATGACGCACGTCCCTTATAAGGGCGGCGCGGGCCAGGCCATCCCGGCGATGGTCGCCGGCGAAGTGCAGCTCGCGTTCTTCAACATGGCTTCGCTCCTGCCCCACATCAAGAGCGGACGGCTGAAGGCGCTGGCAGCAATTCCGGCGAAGCGCCTGCCCGAGCTGCCGAACGTGCCTACCCTCGCCGAGCAGGGCTTCCCGGGAATCGGTACCAACGCCTGGCAGGGAATGTTCGCTCCCGGCGCCACCCCCAAGCCGGTGGTGGACAAGCTCTACGCCTCGGTGTCCGCCGTGCTCGCGAAAGAGAAGGCCGGCCTGGCCGACAAGATGATGGCGGTGGAAGTGTCGCCGTCGCCCGCCGCTTTCGCCGAGGAAGTGCGGCGCGATGCGCAGGCCTGGGGCGACTTCCTGCGCACCGCGAACATCAAGGTGGAGTGACGGTATCGCGCGCGCCGCTGCGGCGCATCAGCTCGGCGATGTGGTCCCGGTCGACCTCGGAGCGCGCGGCCACCGTGACCACGCGGACCCGGCTGTACGCCCTCTCGGCGCTCACCACGATGCGGTGAAGGGCGACCCCCGCCTCGAGCAGCCGCTCCCTCGCCTGCTCGGCGGCATCCGTGCTGTCGAATATGCCTGCGATTTTCGGGCTGGCCATGGTGCCAGCCCGCGTGCAAGGGACGTGCCTAGCCTTCCTTCAGCGCCTGGTTGACCTTCGGCATCACCTGCTCTGCCATCAGCTGCATCGACTTCTTCGCCAGCGCCGGGTCGACCCAGTCGTGGCAAGGGTAATACAGCGTGCCGAACGGGCCCACCTTCTCGCGGAAGGCGAGGATCTGCTCGACCACGCTGTTCACCGTGCCGGCGATCACCAGCTTGGGCGTCATCGTGTCCGCGGTAATCGACGAGTCGGGCTCGTTCTGGTCGAGCTTGAACAGGTTGCCGCGGTTGCCGGCGCCGACCAGCTTGCGGATCAGCTGCTTGAAGTAGAAGTGGTACGGCCCCTTCGGCCCGTGGCCGTATTCTTTTGCAGTTGCTTCGCTGTCAGAAACAAAAATCGACTTCGCCACGCGCCAATTCTTTCCGTCAGGCTTCTGGCCGACCGCAACGCAGCCTTCCTGGTACTTCGGCCAGTGAGACCCGACCCACTCCGGCAGCAGGAAGTTGGCCGAGATCGGGTGCCAGCCCCGCTTCGCCGCCTCGGTGACGCCTTTCGAGTGCGGCGCGACCGCGGTGACCACGATCGGCGGGTGCGGCTTCTGGTAGGGCTTGATGATGGTGCCCTGCCCGATCTCCGGAATCTTCGTGTTCTC
>DASUZH010000019.1:0-2729 GCA_036376975.1 Burkholderiales bacterium
GCCGCAGCCCGCGGCGGGCGCGACCTACGCGCGCAAGATCGAGAAGAGCGAGGCGCGGCTCGACTGGACCCGGCCCGCCGCCGAGCTGGAGCGGGCGGTGCGGGCCTTCAATCCTTCGCCGGGAGCGGGCACGCTGCTGCAAGGGGAGTCGATCAAGGTATGGCGTGCTCGCGTCGCTGCGGCAAGCGGCCAGCCCGGGCAGGTGATCCAGGCCGGCCGCGAGCTGATCGTGGCCTGCGGCGAGGGCGGGCTGGCGCTCGACGAGCTGCAGCGCGCCGGAGGCAAGCGTCTCGCCGCAGGCGAGTTTCTGCGCGGACGCGCGCTCGCGCCGGGCATTCGCTTCGAATGAGCGCGCATGCGCTCGCTGGCGCGCTGCGCGACGCGGCGCGCATGGTGGCGCGGGTCGCCGCGGGCCGCAGCCTCGCCGCCGAGTTCGACCGCATGGCCGAGGAGGCGATCGAGACGCCGCGAGCTGCGCTGCTCGACCTGACTCACGGCACGCTGCGCCGCTATGGCCGCGTGCAGCGGATCGTGCGCGAGCTTTCCCGACAGGAGCGTTCGGATCCCCTGGTCGAGGCGCTGCTGTGGTGCTCGCTGTACGCGCTCGAATCCGGCCGCTACGCCGACTACACGGTAGTCGACCAGGCGGTGCGCGCCTGCGCGCTGCTGGAGAAGTGGCCCGCGAAAGGCTATGTGAACGCCGTGCTGCGCGGCAGCCTGCGCGGTCAGGCGATGCTCGAGGCGCGCATCCGCGCCGACGAGGAAGCGCGCCATCAGCATCCCCAATGGTGGATCGATCTGCTGCGCGCCGCCCATCCGTCTCAGTGGGAGCAGGCCTTGACCGCCGGCAATACGCATCCGCCGATGAGCCTGCGCGTCAATCGACGCAGGAGCGGCGTCGCCGAGTACGAGAAGAGGCTGGCTGCCGAAGGTATCGCGGCGCGCCGCGTCGGCGAGCAGGCGTTGCTGCTGGAGCGGGCGCTGCCGGCTGATCGCTTGCCCGGCTTCGGCGCGGGCGATGTCTCGGTGCAGGATGCTGGCGCGCAGCGCGCCGCCCTGTGCCTGGACCTCGCCGACGGCCAGCGCGTGCTCGACGCCTGCGCCGCGCCGGGCGGCAAGGCGGCGCACATTCTGGAGCTGGCTGACGTCTCCCTGACCGCGCTCGATGCGGACGCCGCGCGCGCGGCACGCATCGGCGGCAACCTCGAGCGCCTTGGCCTTGCCGCGCAGGTGTCGGTAGCCGACTGCACCCAGCTCGGGCGCTGGTGGGATGGCGTGGCGTTCGATCGCATTCTGGCGGACGTTCCCTGCTCGGCCTCCGGGGTGGCGCGGCGCCATCCCGACGTGAAGTGGCTGCGGCGCGCGCAGGACGTCGCGGCGTTCGCCGCGCGACAGGCGGCGATCCTCGATGCGCTTTGGCAGGCGCTGGGGGCGGGTGGTAAATTGCTGTATGTCACCTGCTCGGTGTTTCCGCAGGAGAACGAGAACGTGGTCGATGCGTTCGTCAGCCGCGCGCCCGGCGCGCGCCGGCTGCCCCTCGCCGACGGCCGCCCCGCGCAGTGGCTGCCGGAAGCCGAGCGCGACGGCTTCTTCCACGCCCTGATCGAAAAAAGAGCCTGAGCCACGCGCGATGCGCCGCATCGCCTATCTCACCGCGTTGCTCCTCGCGCTCGCCGGGGCGGAGGCGCGCGGCGATGACATCGAGGTGCCGCAGGCGAGCCTGGTCGCGGTCGACGAAGGGCTGGTGCTGAACGCCGACTTCGAGTTCGAGCTGAATGCGCGCCTGGAAGAGGTGGTCGCGAACGGCGTGCCGCTGTACTTCCGCGTCGAGTTCGAGATGACGCGCCCGCGCTGGTACTGGTTCGACGAGCGCGCGGTGTCGCGCGTGCTGCAGCTGAGGCTGTCCTATCATGCGCTGTCGCGGCAGTACCGCCTCTCCGCCGGTCTGCTGCAGCAGAATTTCTCGAGCCTGGAGGAAGCGCTCAACGTGCTGAAGCGGGTGCGCAACTGGCTGGTGGCGGACCGCACCATCACCTTTTCCGACGCCGACTATGAAGCCGCGGTGCGCATGCGGCTGGATGCGGCGATGCTGCCGCGGCCGTTCCAGCTCAGCGCGCTCACCAGCCGCGAGCTGCAGCTCGAGTCGCCGTGGCGGCGCTTCAGCGTGCGGCCGCAGCAGGTACCGGCGCCGGTGGAAAGCCGCCAGCCGAAGGGCGGTGAGAAATGAAGCTGCTGCTTGCGATCGGCGGGACGGTCGCGGCGGTGGGTGTGTTCCTGCTCGCCACCGCCAGCGCCGAGACCACGCGCCTCGCAACGCACTATTCCCTGCTGCTTCTGCTGAACGCCACCCTGGCGGCGCTGCTCGCCGGGCTGGTGGTCTACCAGCTGATCGTGCTGGTGCGGCGCTACCGGGCCCGCGTCTTCGGTGCGCGCCTCACCCTCAGGCTGCTCGGGCGGTTCGCGGTGCTCGCGGTCGTGCCGGGTCTGATCGTCTATGCCGTGTCGGTGCAGTTTCTGACGCGCTCGATCGAATCCTGGTTCGACGTCAAGGTCGACGCCGCGCTGGAGGGCGGCATCAACCTCGGCCAGCAGGCGATCGACCAGATGATGCTCGAGACGCAGGGCAAGGCGCGGGTCATCGCGGGCGAGCTGTCGGAAAGCACGCCGGGGCAGATCGTGACCCAGCTGGAGCGCCTGCGCTCGCAGGTCGGAGTCGAGGAGGCGGTCGT
>DASUZH010000020.1:0-2710 GCA_036376975.1 Burkholderiales bacterium
AACGCCTCGCCGCTCGCCGGGCGCGAGGGCAAGTACGTCACCAGCCGCCAGATCCGCGAGCGCCTGGAGCGCGAGACGAAGAGCAACGTCGCGATGCGCGTCGAGTATCCCGAGGACACCGATACCTTCATCGTGCACGGCCGCGGCGAGCTGCACCTCACCATCCTGCTCGAGACCATGCGGCGCGAGGGCTACGAGATCGCGGTCTCGCGTCCGCGCGTGGTGTACAAGGAGATCGACGGCGTGCGTTGCGAGCCGTTCGAGTTCCTCACCGTCGACGTCGAGGACCAGAACCAGGGCGCGGTGATGGAAGAGCTCGGCCGCCGCCGCGGCGAGCTGAAGGACATGCAGCCCGACGGCAAGGGCCGCGTGCGCCTGGACTACCGCATCTCGGCGCGCGGGCTGATCGGCTTCCAGGGCGAGTTCATGACGCTCACCCGCGGCACCGGCATCATGAGCCACGTGTTCGACGAATACGCGCCGGCGACCAGCGAAGCGATGGCGGAGCGGCGCAACGGCGTGCTGGTCTCGCAGGACGACGGCGTCGCGGTGGCCTACGCGCTGTGGAAGCTGCAGGAGCGGGGCCGCATGTTCGTCTCGCCCGGCGAGCCGGTGTACGAAGGCATGATCGTCGGCATCCACAGCCGCGACAACGACCTGGTCGTCAACCCGATCCGCACCAAGCAGCTCACCAACATCCGCGCCTCGGGCAAGGACGAGGCGATCGACCTGACGCCGCCGATCGAGCTCACCCTCGAGTACGCGGTGGAGTTCATCGGCGACGACGAGCTCGCCGAGATCACCCCGAAGTCGATCCGGCTGCGCAAGCGCCACCTGCAGGAGCACGAGCGGCGCCGCGCGGAGCGGGCGGCCGCCTAAGCAGGTATGCTATTCCCCGCTATGCGGGGCTTTGTGCTGATACCCCTGTTCCTGCTGGCGGCTTGCGCCAGCAGCCCTAACGCGCCGGTCACAGACCCCGCCTCGGCCGACCGCGCCGCGAGCAGCGCGCTCAAGATGGTCGGCAAGCCGTACCGCTACGGCGGCTCCTCTCCCGCAGGGTTCGACTGCAGCGGCCTGGTGCAATACAGCTACAAGCAGGCCGGCGTGTCCCTGCCGCGCAGCACCGACGACCTGCTGCGCACCTCGACCCCGCTGCGCGGCATGAACCTGCGCCGCGGCGACCTGCTGTTCTTCGACCAGGAGGGCATGAAGAAGTCGCACGTCGGCATCTACCTCGGCGACGGCAGGTTCGTGCACGCGCCCTCCTCGGGCAAGTCGGTGCGCACCGACCGCCTCGACTCGCCGTACTGGAAAAAGCACCTCGCGGAAGCGAGGCGCATCTAGCTTCGCATCACCTCGCGCGCGGCGCGCAGCCCGCTGCGCAGCGCCCCGGCCACGGTTCCCGCTTCGTCGGCGTCGGTCGCCTCGCCGGCGAAGTAGAGCGTTTTTTCCAGCGGCCGGCGCAGCATCTCGCGCGCGCCCTGCCTGCCGACCAGTACGTAGCTGTAGCCGCCGCGCGAATAAGGGTCGGCCTGCCAGTCCTGCACCCGCGCCGCCTGGAGCGGCGGAACGCGGCCGAGCGCCGCGCGGACGCTCGCAAGCGCCACTTGCACGAGTTGTTTTCTTGAAGAACCAGCAAGCGCCGCCGCCTTAGGGCCGCCGGCCCACGCGGTAAGCAGCGGCGCGTGCATCGGCAGCGGGGTCCAGAAGGTCGGAAACGGCGCCGCCGGGTTGTGAAAGAACGCGACGCCGGGAACGCGCTCCTGCCAGAACTGCTCGCGAAAGCGCATCGCCACGCGGATCACCGGCCCTGACGCGAGCCCCTGCATCGCGCGCTGCTTGTTCAGATCGGGAAGAAACCGCACGGCGCCGGACTTCAGCACGCCGAGCGGCAGCGTGATGATCGCCTTGCGCGCGTGAACGCCGTTGATCTCGACGCTGCCGCGCTTCCAATGTATTTCTTTTACTTTGGTGCGCAGTCCTAGAGTAAAGGCATCGGAAACCAAGGACTGCAGGAGCGGCCCATAGCCGCCCTGCGGCCGCATCTGCGAGGAGCCGAGCGCGCCGCTGCCCCACTCTTCGACGATCTCGCGCGCGCTGACGCGCGCCGGGTCGGCCGCGTCGAAGCCCTGCACCATCATCGTGGCAAGCAGGCGGGTCTGCGGAGAAAGCTCTTGGGTGGAAAGAAAGTCGGCGAAAGACAAATCATGTTTCCTGAGCACCGCCGCGTGCCGCACTGCCTTCTGCGCCTCGATGAAGGCGTTGCCTTCGACCAGCCGGCGGCCGCGGACGAAGCGCTGGGTGCGCGTCGAGTCCACGCCCGGCACGCCGGCGCGCGCGAGCAACGAGAGGGTCGATTCGGCTGCTCCGTGGATGAACTCGGCGCCGAGCTCGACCGGCGCCGGCAGGCCGGGCATGCGCCGCGTCCAGCAGCGCCCGCCGATGCGGTCGCGCGCCTCGAGCACCAGCACCGAGCGCCCGGCGCGCGCGAGCGCGTCGGCCGCGGCGAGTCCCGCCGCACCAGCGCCGACGACTATTACGTCTACTGAACCTTTACGCCGATATCGGCGACCGCCTTGCGCCAAAGCTGGACCTCTTTGCCGATTCGCTCGCGGAACGCTTCCGGGGTGCCTCCCGCGGGCGAGACGCCGTCGCTCTGCAGCAGCTCCACGGTTTCCTTCGCCTGCAGCATGCGGTTGACCTCGCCGTT
>DASUZH010000021.1:0-4633 GCA_036376975.1 Burkholderiales bacterium
ACACCCGCACCGGCTTCGCCGGCTCCAGGCACCAGAGCACGAAGTCGAGGTCGTGCGTCGACTCCATCGCCGCCGGCGAGAGCTTGATGCGGCCGCTGATCTTCTTGCCCAGGCCGCGCGTGATGTGCCGGCTGACCAGCGCACTGACGGGTTTTCCGATCGTGCCATCTCTGATGCAGCGGCGCACGTAGGCGTACTTCGGGTTGAAGCGCTGCGAATAGCCGATGGTGAATTTGAGATTTTTTTGTTTGGATATTCTTATTAGTTCATCCGCTTCGGCAAGCGTGACGGCGATGGGCTTCTCGAGGAACACGTGCTTCCCCGCCTCGAGGAACTCCTTCGCCATCGGGAAGTGCAGGTTCTCCGGCGTGGCCGAGATGTAGACCGCGTCGATGCCCTTGCGGTCCAGCAGCTTCCGGTAGTCGGTAGTAGCGGAGGTCGGCCGCGTCTTCGCCTCCATCTGCTCGAGGCGGTCCTCCTTGATCTCGGCCAGGTGCAGCTCCTTCACCAGCGGGTGGACGGCGAGCGTCTCCGCGCGGATGCCGCCGCACCAGCCAACGCCCACCACCGCCGCGCCGATCTGCCGCATTACGGATTGACCTTGATGTTGGCTTCCTTGATCAGCTTGGCGTACTTGCCCATCTCGGACTTGATGAAGGCGGAGAACTCCGCCGGCGAGCTGCTCTTCGCCTCGACGCCGAGGTCGGCGAACTTCTTCTTCACCTCGGGGTCGGCGAGCGCCTTGACGGTGTCGCGGTGCAGCTTGTCGACGATCGGCTTGGCGGTGCCGGCCGGGTACAGCACGCCCCACCAGTTCACCGCCACCAGCCCGGCGGCCGCGTCCTGGCAGGTCGGCGGCTCGGGCAGCAGCTCGTACTTCTGCGTCCCCGTCACACAAAGGGCCCTCAACTTGCCCGCTCTGATGTGCGCCATCGCCGGCAGCGAGTCGGAGAAGATGAAGTCGATCTGGCCGCCGAGCAGATCCTGGATCGCCAGCACGCCGCCCTTGTAGGGCACCTCCACCGCGCTGACCTTCACGTTGGCCTTCAGCATCTCGCTCGACAGGTGCGAGACGCTGCCCGGTCCGCTGGTGCCGTAATTCAGCTTGCCGGGATTCACGCGCGCGTAGGCGATGATGGAGGTGAGCGACTTGAACGGCGAGTCGGTGCGCACCACCAGCACGTTGGGGCCGGCGGAGATCTGCGACACCGCGACGAAGTCCTTCTGGATGTCGTAGGGCACCTTGGACAGCAGCGGGTTCACCGCTACCGGGCCGAGGTTGCCGACGACGAAGGTGTAGCCGTCGTTCGGCTGCTTGGCGGCGAAGTCCATGCCGATCGAGCCGGCGGCGCCGGGCTTGGACTCGATGATCACCTGCTGCTTCCACAGCTCGGCGAGCTTCGCGCCGTAGACGCGCGACATCAGGTCGGAGCTGCCGCCCGGCGGATAGGTGACGATGAGGCGGACCGGCTTGTTGGGATAGGTTTGCGCTTCAACGACGAAAGAAGCCAGAAGCGCGAGCAGTCCGAGTAAACGCATGTTTCCTCCTCAGCCTTCTATTTTGATTTCCTTGATCACCGGGCGGAACTGGTCCATCTGCCGCTTGAGGATCGCCTCCTGCTCGGCGCCGCTGGAGCCGACCGGCTCCGCGCCCATGTCGCGCAGGCGCTTCGCCACGTCGGGGTGCTTCACCGCCGCGGCGGCCTCCCGGTTCAGCCGGTCGAGCACCTCTCGCGGCGTCTTCGCCGGGGCGAAGAAGCCGTTCCAGCCCTCCAGCTCGAGGATCGGGTAGCCGAGCTCGCGCACCGTCGGCACGTCGGGCAGCTCGGCGATGCGCTTCGACGCGCTGGTGGCGAGCGCCTTCAGCTTGCCGGCCTTGATGTCGCCGAGCGAGGACGACAGCTGGTCGCCGCCGAGGTTGACGCGGCCGGCGATCAGGTCCTGCTTGAGCGGCGCGGCGCCCTTGAACGGGATGTGGGTCATCTCGATCTTCGCTTCCTTGCTGAGCGCCTCGCCCAGCACATGCATCGTCGAGCCGGGACCGGTCGAGCCGTAGGTGTAGCGCGTGCCCTTGTTCTTCTGGAACGCCGCCATGGTTTCCTTCAGGTTGGCGCCCGGGGTCGCCGGCGGCGCGGTCCAGACGAACGGCACGTACACCGCGATCGACACGCCGGCGAAGTCGGCGTCGACGTTGTAGGTGGCGCGGTTGGCGAGCGCGGCGGCGACCGAAGCGATCGGGAAGGTGACGTTGTGGATCAGCATCGTGTAGCCGTCGGGCGCCGAGCGCGCCACCTCGGCGGCGGCGATGGTGCCGCCGGCGCCGGCGCGGTTCTCCACCAGCACCGGCTGCCCCATCTGCTCGCTCATGCGCTGCCCGACCAGGCGCGCGACGATGTCGGTGGTGCCGCCGGCCGGGAACGGCACCAGGATCCGCACCGGTTTGGACGGGAAGGCCTGCGCGGCGGCGCTGCCAGGCAGCGCCAGGCAGGACAGAAGGACAATCCAGCGGCGGATGAACATGTTCATAGTCTACTGGGCCTTGATGTTGGCTTTCTTGATCAGCACCGCATTTTCTTCCAGCTCGCGGGCCACCAGCTGCTCGAACTCGCGCACCGTCATCGGCAGCGGGTCGCAACCGAGCTTGCGGATCGCCGCGGTGATCTCGGGCGAGCGCACCAGGTCGGTGATGTCCGCGTTCAGCTTGTCGACGATCGGCCGCGGCGTCTTGGCCGGCACGATCGCGCCGACCCAGAAGTTGTAGTCGGAGTTCGCGTAGCCGAGCTCGAGCGTGGTCGGCACGTCGGGCATCAGGCTGGAGCGCTTGGGCGAGCCGGTGGCGAGCGCCACCACCTTGCCGCCGTCGACCATGCGCTTGGCCTGGAACACCAGGGCGAAGTAGCAGTCGGCGCGGCCCGCGATCACCTCGGTAAGCGCTTCCGACACGCCCTTGGTATGCACGTTGATCACCTCGATCCCGGCCGCGAAGCGGAAGCGCTCGAAGTTCATGTGCGTGGCGCTGCCGATGCCGGCGTCCGCGCACACCAGCTTGCCGGGCTGCGCCTTGGCCGCCGCCACCAGGTCCTTCACGTCCTTGTACCTGCCCGGCGCGGTGACCAGGATGGTCGGGATGGTCGCCACCATCGCCGCCGGCTGCATGTCCTTCGGGTTCAGCACGTCGGGGCTGAGCAGCGTCGAGACGGTGAAGGCCGAGGCGTACATCATGATGGTGTGGCCGTCGGGCTCCTGCTGCGAGACCCACTTCGCGCCGACCAGGCCGCCGGCGCCGAGGCGGTTCTCGACGATCACCGACTGGCCCCACTTGGCGGCCAGCTTCTCCGCCAGCAGGCGCGCCATGGTGTCGGAGGCGCTGCCCGGCGTGACGCCGGAGACGAAGCGCACCTGCTTGGTGGGGAACTGCTGCGCGAGCGCTCCGCCCGACAGCGCGGCGAACAGGACGGCAAAAAGAATCTTCCTCATCTCATCCTCCTATTGTTTTGGCAGTCCGAACTGGCCCGCCAGCCAGTCCGCGGTGCGACTTCTGTAACGATACGGCCGATTGTTGGCGTTGTGTCCGCCGTCTTCGACCATCAGCAGCTCGACCGGCCCCGACGCCGCCTTCGCCAGCATCTCCGCGTGCGACGCCGGCACCAGCCGGTCCTGCCGGCCGGCGACGATGAACAGCGGGCAGGTGATGTTCTTTGCGGCATCGCGCAACGTCAGCTTCGCTGCGCTTGCCTTCGCATCGGCCTCTGTTTTTGAATGACTTCTGACCCGAAACGTGTCGCGGGTCAGGTCCGGCAGGGCGTCCCAGATCAGCGCCCAGTCGTACGGACCGGAGAGCGCGATGCAGGCCTTGAAGCGCTTCTCGTACGCCGCCGCGCGCGGCGCGTAGTAGCCGCCGAGGCTCACACCCCAGATGGCGGCGCGCTTCGCGTCCAGGTCCTTTCGCGCCTCGATCCAGTCCATGACCGCGCTTCCGGCGCGCTCGTAGTCGCCGCAGATCGGGATCTCGTACTCCGCCTCGCCCTGCCCCGGTCCGTCGATCGCCAGCACCGCGATGCCGCGGGCGAGGAACGGCTCCTCGTAAGCGTGGATCTCCTCCTTCGTCGAGTCCAGGCCCGGCGCCATCACCAGCACCGGGCCCTTGCCGCGCAGCACGCCCTTGAGCTTCTTCCCCTCGAACGGAATCTCGACGTACTCGCCCGGCGGGCGCACGAACGGCAGCGCTTCCTTGTAGAGCGCGACCGCCTTCATGTGCGCCGCCTTCATCTGCGCCGGGTCCTGCACGAAGACGAACTTGGCGAAGTGGTAGTAGATGGCGGCGCGGACGAGATGCTCGCCTGCCGTCAGAAGATACTTTTGCGAAAGGCTTTCCCTGCCAAGCGCCTCATGCATGGCTGCGCGCTTCGACCAGGCGGCGCACCAGTCTTCCCAGCGCTCCAGCGACGCGGTGACCTCCTCGAAGTCGGCCAGCAGCACGCCGTTCGAGACGAAGCGCGGCGCCCAGTGCGAGATTGCGGAGCTGACGCGGGAGTCTTTCAAACCTTCTTCAACGCCTTGAGGATCCGCTCCGGTGTGAACGGCATCGCCGTCACGCGGGCATTCAGGGGAAGCAGGGCATCGTTCACCGCGT
>DASUZH010000022.1:0-4624 GCA_036376975.1 Burkholderiales bacterium
CCGTCGGCGTGGTGGGGTCCAACGGCGGCACGCCGGAGACGCGCGCGGTGGTCGACTCCGCTGACCTGGTGATCTTTGTCGGCTGCCGCGCCGGCTCGGTGACCACCGAGCGCTGGCGCCATCCCGCGCCGGGGAAAGCGAAGATCATCCACATCGACGTCGATCCGGCGGTGCCGGGCGCGAACTACAAGGTCGACGTGCCGCTTATCGGCGACGCGAAGCTCACCCTCGCCGCGCTGAACGAAGCGGTATCCGCGTCCTCCAGGGACCTCGGCTACGTCAACAGCAGGAAGGACGAGAAGTTCACCAACTTCGAGGCGCTGGCGGCTGCCGAGGATTCGCCGATCAAGCCCGAGCGGGTGGTCGCCGAATTGCAGAGAGCCCTGGATAAAGATGCAATCGTGGTTGCCGATCCCGGGACGCCTTGCCCGTACTTCTCCGCTTTCTATCTGGTGCGCGGCACCGGGCGCCGCTACTTCTCGAACCGCGCCCACGGCGCGCTCGGCTACTCGCTGGCCGCCTCGATCGGCGCGCATCTCGGCCGCCCGAAGGTGAAGACGGTGGCGGTGATGGGCGACGGCAGCTTCGGCATGTGCGTCGGCGAGCTGGAGACGGCGGTGCGGCTGAAGCTGCCGATCACCTTCGTGGTGATCTCGAACGCGGTCTACGGCTGGATCAAGGCGGGACAGAAGACCGGCTACGACAAGCGCTACTTCTCGGTCGACTTCGGCGTCACCGACCATGCCAAGGTGGCCGAGGCTTTCGGGGTTCGCAGTTGGAGGGTTTTCGATCCCGCCCAACTGAAAAGCGTCTTGAAAACCGCCGTCGAACACGCCGGACCTTCATTGGTGGATATCGTCTGCCAGCCGCTGCACGAGGCGAAGGCGCCCGTGTCGGAGTGGGTCGCCTGAGAACGCATCGGCTCGACCCGACGCCGGAGACGGTGCACTGGGGGTACTTCGACGCCAGGCTGCCGGCGCGCATCGAGGTCGAGTCGGGCGACACGGTGGTGGTCGATACGGTGTCCGGCTGGCGCGAGGTCGGCGCCGACGAAAGCCGCCTGCGGCCGCAGCACCGCGCAATAGTTACTCAGCTGAAGCCGCAGCTCGGCGCGCACATCCTGACCGGCCCGGTGGCGGTGCGCGGCGCGCAGCCGGGCGACACGCTGGAAGTGCGCATCAAGGCGATCGAGCTGACCGAGGACTGGGGCTGGAGCGTGATCCGGCCGCTGCGCGGCACGCTGCCCGAGGACTTCCCGAACTTCGAGTCGTACATCACGCCGATCGACCGCAAGGCGCTGACGGCGAAGCTGGCCTGGGGCCCGACGCTCCCGCTGCGGCCCTTCTTCGGCATCCTCGCCACCGCGCCGCGGCCCGAGTACGGGCGCATCTCGTCGGTCGAGCCGCGCGAGTTCGGCGGCAACGTCGACTGCAAGGAGTACGTCGCCGGCACGTCGGTGTTCCTGCCGGTGTTCGTGCCGGGCGCCAACTTCTCCTGCGGCGACGGCCACGCCGTGCAGGGCGACGGCGAGGTGTGCCTGACCGCGCTGGAGACCTGCCTGAAGGGCACCTTCGAGCTGGTGCTGCACAAGGAGATGAAGCTCGCCATGCCGCGGGCGGTGACGCCCACGCACTACATCACCCTCGGCCTCGACACCGACCTCGACGACGCGGCGAAGCAGGCGCTGCGCGACATGATCGCCTGGCTGGTCGAGATGAAGGGCTGGACGCGCTCCGAGGCGTATGTTTTCTGCAGCCTGGCCTGCGATCTGCACGTCACGCAGCTGGTGGACGGCAACAAGGGCATCCACGCCATGGTCCGGCGCGATAGCATCGGGAAATGATCGAGCGCAGCCATCACGACATGGGCGGCCTGCCGGCGGAGAAGGTCGAGCCAGGTGGGTTAGACGCCACGCACGACTACGCCCTGTGGGAGCGGCGCGTCGACGCGATGGCGGTGCTGCTGCAGGGGATCAAGCCGGGCACCAAGCGGCTGGTGACCGTCGACGAGCGCCGCCGCGCGATCGAGATGATTCCGCCGAAGGCTTACGACGCGATGACCTACTACGAGCGCTGGGTCATCTCGCTCGCCGAGGCGCTGATCCAGCGCGGCATCGTCACCAGCGAGGAGCTGGCGCGCAAGATGGTGGAGGTGGAGGGCCGTGCAGGCCGCTAAATACAAGGTCGGCGAGAAGGTGAAAGTGCTGAAGGCGTATCCGCTCGGCCACATCCGCACGCCGTATTACATCCGCGGCTGCGTCGGCGAGGTGGAGCGCATCTGCGGCGCGTTCCCGAACCCCGAGGAGCTGGCGCAGATGCGCGACGGCCTGCCGCCGCTGCCGCTGTATCGCGTGCGCTTCCGGCAGAAGGAAGTCTGGCCGGACTATCGCGGCAGCGACCGCGACGTGCTGGAGGTCGAAATCTTCGAGCATTGGCTGGACCGCGCATGAAAGCAAATTGGTGAAAGACCACGGCAAATATCAGCCGCTGTCCTATTTCCAGCTGATGGAAACGACGCTGCGCGAGCTGCTGGTCGAGAAGGGCATCATGACCAGCGAGCAGATCGACGCCGAGGTCGAGGAGATGCGCGCGCGCACGCCCGAGCGCGGCGCGCGGGTGGTAGCCCGCGCCTGGGTGGATGCGGCTTTCAAATCAAAATTACTTAAAGATGGAAGCGGCGCCTGCCAGGATCTTGGCCTGGAAATCCCCGGCCTCAAGCTGGTGGTGGTCGAGAACACTCCCGAAGTTCATAACGCGATCGTCTGCACGCTGTGCTCGTGCTACCCGCGCGTGCTGCTCGGTATCCCGCCCGACTGGTACAAGTCGCGCAACTACCGCTCGCGGATGGTGCGCGAGCCGAGGACGGTGCTGGCCGAGTTTGGCTTGAAGATCCCTGAGAACGTCGCCATCCGGGTGCACGATTCCACCGCCGACATGCGCTACATGGTGCTGCCGATGCGTCCGGCCGGCACGGAAGGCTGGCCCGAGGAGCGCCTGGCGACGCTGGTCAACCGGGATTCGATGATCGGCGTTGCTTTACCTCTAAGCGCGACTGCGCGACTCCAAATTTAGATGGCCCGCCTCCCTAAGCCACTGGGCGTGGTTCCGCTCGGCGATCTCGCTGCGTACGTTGAGTTCTCGCGCACGCTCGACCTGGAAGTGAATTCCGTGGCGCAGCGCCTCGCCGCGGCGATCGTCGCGCGCGCGGTGCCGGGGATCCGCGACGTGGTGCCGGCGCTCGGCGGCGTGGCGCTGCACTTCGACCCGGGCTTCGTCGGCGACGTGCGCGAAACCGCGGCCGCGCTGGTCGAGACGTGCATGAAGAAGGGCCTGCCGGACGCCGACGACCTCGGCCGCAGGATCGAGGTGCCGGTGTGCTACGACGCCGAGTTCGCGCTCGACCTCGCCGAGGTAGCGGAGAAGACCAAGTTGTCCGCCGAGGACGTCGTCCGGCGCCATGCCGCCGGCCAGTATCGCGTCCTCATGGTTGGCTTCGCGCCCGGCCATCCCTACATCGGCGGCCTCGACCAGAAGCTCGCGGTGCCGCGGCGCGCGGCGCCGCGCGCGCTGGTGCCGGCCGGGTCGGTGGCGATCGCGAACCAGCAGACGGTCGTCTATCCGTACGCCATCTCCGGCGGATGGAACGTCATCGGCCGCACGCCGCTCGCCGCCTTCGACTCCACCCGCCTGGTGCCCAGCATGTTCGCTCCCGGCGACCGCGTGGTGTTCCGCCCGATCAGCCGGCGCGTGTTCCAGGAACTGCTGGAGCACCCATGAGCATCCGCATCCTGCGGCCGGGCCTGCTCACCACGGTGCAGGACTTCGGGCGCCACGGCCACCAGCACGTCGGGCTGTGCCCGGGCGGCGCGATGGACGTCGTCTCGCTCACGCTCGCCAACGCGCTGGTCGGCAACCCGCCGGGCGCCGCGGCGCTCGAAATCACGGTGATCGGGCCGGAGCTGCGGTTCGAGCACGACACGCTGGTGGCGCTGTGCGGCGCCGAGTTCAAGGGCGGCTTCCCGCACAACCGGCCGATGCTGGTGCGCGCCGGCGAAACGCTCCCCGTCGGCCGCGCCACGCGCGGCGCGCGCGCCTACCTGGCGGTGGCGAGCGGCCTGGCCATCGAGCCGGTGCTCGGCAGCTGCAGCACCTACCTGCCGGGCCGCTTCGGCGGCTTCGAGGGGCGCGCGCTGCGCCACGGCGACGTGCTGGCGCCGAACGAGGACGTCTCGCGCGAGCGCTTCGCCGCGCTCAAGCGCAAGAACGGCGCGAGCGTGCGCTGGTCCGCGCCGCCGCTCACGCTGCCCGACCGCGAGCCGATCGTGGTGCACGCCATCGAGGGCCAGCACCACGGGCTGTTCGACTCCGCCGCGCAGCGCGCCTTCTACGACACCGTGTGGCGCGTCTCGCCGGAGTCGAACCGCATGGGCTTCCGCCTCGGCGGGCCGCCGCTCTCGCGCGAGGCGGGCGAGGAGATCCTGTCCGGGCCGACCTGCCTCGGCTCGGTGCAGGTGCCGCCGAGCGGCGTGCCGATCGCGCTGATGGCCGACCACCAGACCACCGGCGGCTACCCGCGCATCGCCGAGATCGCCGCCGCCGACGTGCCGCGCGTCGCGCAGCTCGCG
>DASUZH010000023.1:0-3326 GCA_036376975.1 Burkholderiales bacterium
CAAGGACGTGTTCAAGGAGGAGCCGGCGGACGACGAGACCGTCCTGATCAACGTCGGCAAGGCGCTCGCCGCCTACCAGGAGACGCTGGTCACCGGCCGCACGCCGTTCGACGATTTCCGCGACGCGCTGGAGAAGAACGAGCCCAGCGACTACCCTCTGGCAGCGCAGCGGGGCCTGAAGATTTTCGTCGGCAAGGGCAACTGCGCCACTTGCCATTTCGGGCCGGCGTTCACCAACGGCGAGTTCGCGGACACTGGTATTCGCTTCTTTATCGAACCCGGCCGCGTCGATTCCGGGCGTCTCGACGGCATCAAGAAACTGAAAAGCAATGGTTTCAACCTGTTGGGCAAGTACAACGACGACCCGAAGCGCGACACCGCCACCGGCACGCGCCATGTGGAAGCGCAGCACAAGAATTTCGGCGAGTTCCGGGTGCCGAGCCTGCGCAACGTGGCCAACACCGCGCCCTACATGCACAACGGCAGCCTCGAGACGCTGCGCGACGTGGTGAAGCACTATTCCGACCTGAACGAGGAGCGCCTGCACCAGGACGGCGAGCGCATCCTCAAGCCGCTCAAGCTCAGCGACGACGAGATCGCCGACCTGGTCGCTTTCCTCGAGACGCTCAGCCGTTAGTCCCATAGTCCACCCGGACTAGGGCGGGCGCGGCTTAGTGCCTGCTGCACGGGACCGGCCTCGCTTAGCATGGTCCACTCTGTAGGGGGCATTACCGTCAGGAGAACTACATGCTCTCAAGACCCATAGGAGCGCTTTTCGCCGCCCTGCTTATCGCGGCGCCGCTGATCGCCGTGCCGCAAGACGTGCCGGCCGACAAGCTGGTGGCGAAGTACACGCCGCTCGCCGGCTCCGAAGCCAACGCGAAGGCGCTGGTCGACGGCCTGCGCAATGACACCGAGGTGAAACTCGCCGCGGGCAGCTCGAGCGCGAGCTTCACGCCGCCCACCGGCAAGATGGGCTTCGGCAACGTCGACAACGCGCTCGCCCTCGCCGAGGCGTCGCTGAAGGAGCGCGGCATCACCGACCCGACCCCCGAGCAGCTGAAGGCGGCGCTGGTCGGCGGCACGCTGAGCGGACAGAAGGTCGACGGCGTGCTGTCGATGCGGGCGGCCGGCCAGGGCTGGGGCCAGATCGCGCACACGCTCGGCTTCAAGCTCGGCGACGTGAAGCGCGCCGACGTAGCGCAGCGGAGCGAGCGCGCCGAGCGCGCCGCGCGGCCGGAGCGCCCCGAGCGGCCCGAGCGGCCCGAACGGCCGGAGCGTCCGGAGCGGCCCGAGAAACCCGAGCGCCCGCAAAAAGGCCGCTAGGCCCGCCCCGCAAGAACAAGAAAGGAGCAACCAATCATGCGCAAGCTCGCAGCGCTGGCCGCGCTTTGCCTGAGCGCGGCCGGCGCCGCCGCCCAGGAAGGCACCTTCACCCTGGGCGCCGGCCTGCACTACAGCGAGGGCGACTACGGCACGCCCGACGACACCAAGATCACCAGCTTCCAGCTCACCGGCCGCTACGACCGCGAGCGCTGGATCTACAAATTGACGGTGCCGTACCTGCACGTTTCCGGCGGCCAGAACGTGGTGCCGGGCATCGGCGCGGTCGACCGCTCGCGCGGCACGAGCAGCGCCTCGGGCCTTGGCGACGTCGTGGCCGCGGCCACCTGGAACGCGCACTACGACAGCACGTCGATGTTCGGCATCGACCTGACCGGGAAAATCAAGTTCGGCACCGCCGACGAGCGCGAAGGCCTTGGCACCGGGGAAAACGACTTCTCGTTCGGCGCCGACGCCTACAAGAGCATCGATCGCATGACGCTGTTCGGCGGCCTGGGCTACACCATCTTCGGCGACCCGCCCGGTTTTCAGCTCAACAACGGCTTCTTCTGGTCGGTCGGCGCTTCCTGGAAGCTGCCGCCGCGCGAAAGCGTCGGCCTGAGCCTCGACGGCCGCCAGGAGATCGCCCCCGGCTCGGGCGACCAGCGCGAACTGGTCGGTTTCTGGAGCCGCGCGCTCGACGGAGCGTGGAAGGCGCAGGCGTACTTCCTCGTCGGCCTCGCGAACGGCAGCCCCGACTGGGGCGGCGGCCTCACGCTGGCGCGGCCGTTCTGAGCTAGGCCCGGCGCCGCGCGAACAGCCCGATGCCGGCGGCGAGCGCCAGCGCGCCGAAGGCGATCCACGCCGCGCGCCAGCCGATCGCGTCGCGCAGCAGGCCGCTCACGAACAGCGCGCTGCCCATGCTCAGCGATTGCACCAGGGCCCAGGCGCCCTGGTAGGCGCCCCGGCGCCCCGGCGGCGCGAGCCGCGCCACGCTCGCCGGCACCGCCGAGCTGAACACCGCCTCGGCGAAGCTGAAGATCACCGTCCCTACCAGTAGTGCGGCCGCGGCGTGCGGAATGGCGCCGTAGCAGGCAAGCCCGGCAGCAACGAGGAACGCCGCCAGCCCGAGGAAGCGTGCCGGCCCGGCAGTTTCGATGCGCCAGGCCACCGGCAGGGCCAACAGCGCCACCAGGATGCTGTTGCCGCCCAGGACCAGGCCGATGTAGCCCTCGCCGATCCCCTGGTCGACCGCGAACAGCGGCGAGGCGGACACGACCAGGCCCATGCTGAAGGGGAAGATGAAGGCGAACGCGGCGAACCTGAGGAACGAGCGGTCCTGCAGCGCGAGAAGCGATCCATGCTGCCCTCCGGTCGCTTTCTCACTTTGCACCTTGCCAAGAAAAGCGAAATACAGCAGCGCCACCACCAGATACCCCGCACAGGTGCTCGCCGCCAGGTACCCATACCCGAGCTCGGCGATATAGCCCGCCGGCATCACGGCGATGGTGTACGCGACGCTCATCGAGGTGTAGTTCAGCGCGAGCACCGATTGCCGGCGCTCGGGCGGCGCGAGGTCGAGCAGCAGCGCCGAGGAGACCGGCATGTTCACCGCGCCGGTGAGGCCCATGGCGAGGCTCCAGGCGAACAGCGAGGCCGACCCCTCGACCAGGAGGAAGGACGGCAGCACGATCGCGGTGGCGGCCGAGGAGACCACCAGCAGCGGACGCCGGCCGATGCGATCGGAAAGCGCGCCGAAGAACGGCGCCGTGGCGCCGCGCAGCAGGAACTCGCACAGGAAGGCCAGGCCGACGGTGGCGAGCGGGATGCGCGCCTCGCGCACGAACCAGATGCCGAGGAAAGTGACCAGGCTCATCCGCGCGGCGACGGCGATGAAGTTCGCCGCGAGGACGACTCTTATTTCCCTAATTCAGAATCCCCAGTAGTCGAGGCCCTCGGGCAGCGCCTCGCCGCGCGAGGCGAGCTTGGCGTACTGGCCCTCG
>DASUZH010000024.1:0-2400 GCA_036376975.1 Burkholderiales bacterium
CCGGCAGAACGCCCTCGCCCTCTGGGGCTCGGGCCCGGCGTTCGGCATGGACGCCAACATGCTGCTGTCCTGGCACAAGTACGGCGGCGGCAAGGACCTGCTGAACAAGCTGCTCGCCTCGGTCGGCGGCAACATCGTGTCCTTCCCGTACGGCCCGATGCCGACCCAGCCGCTCGGCTGGTTCAAGAAGCCGATCACCAAGGCGGAGGACTTCAAGGGCCTCAAGTTCCGCACCGTCGGCATCTCGATCGACGTGTTCACGGCGCTCGGCGCGGCGGTCAACGCGCTGCCCGGCGGCGAGATCGTGCCGGCGATGGACCGCGGCCTGCTCGACGCGGCCGAGTTCAACAACGCGACCAGCGACCGCATCCTCGGCTTCGCCGACGTCTCCAAGGTGTGCATGCTGCAGAGCTACCACCAGAACGCGGAGCAGTTCGAGATCAGCTTCAACAAGACCAAGTACGACGCGCTGCCGGCGAAGATGAAGGCGATCATCGAGAACGCCGTCGAGGCGGCCTCGCAGGACATGTCCTGGAAGGCGATCGACCGCTACTCGAAGGACTACGTCGAGCTGCAGACCAAGGACAAGGTGCGCTTCTACAAGACGCCCGACGCCGTGCTGCAGCGCCAGCTCACCGGCTACGACGCCGCCGCCGCCAAGAAGGGCGAGGGCAACGCGCTGTTCAAGGAGATCGAGGCTTCGCAGAAGGCGTTCGCCGCCCGCGCGGTGCGCTGGGACCTCGACACCAACGTCGGCCGGCGCATGGCCTACAACCACTACTTCGGCAAGCCCGCGGGCAAGCCGGCAGCGAAGAAAGCCTGAGCGTAACAAGCTAAGACCAGCCATCCGGCGCGAGCCGGATGGCTTTTTCTTTTTATGCAAAAACTCCTCCTCTTCATCGACAAGGTCAGCACCTGGGTCGGCCACGCCTTCTCCTTCTTCATCGTCTCGCTCACCTTGTTCGTCTCCTATGAGGTGTTCGCGCGCTACGTGCTGAGCGACCCGCACGCCTGGGCGTTCGACGCCATGAACATGATGTACGGCACCTTGTTCATGATGGCCGGCGCCTACACGCTGGCGAAGAACGGCCACGTGCGCGGCGACGTGCTGTACGGCTTCTTCGCGCCGCGCACGCAGGCGACCCTCGATCTGATCCTGTACATCGTGTTCTTCATCCCCGGCGTGGTCGCGCTGACCTACGCCGGCTATTCCTTCGCGGCCGATTCCTGGCGCATCGACGAGCACTCGAACGTCACTGCCGACGGCCCGCCGATCTATCCGTTCAAGACCATCATCCCGATCGCCGGCGCGTTCCTCCTGGTGCAGGGCATCGTCGAGATCATCCGCTGCGTGATCTGCATCAAGCAGGGCTACTGGCCCTCGCGCGAGGAGGACGTCGAGGAGGTCGACGTCGAGAAGCTGAAGGAGATGGTCCACGTCGAGGAGCCCGCCAAGTGAGGATGCGCAGGGAGCTGATCTTCGGCTTTTCGGTCATGGCGCTGATCGTGATCCCGGTGCTCGTGCTCACGCCCTGGACGCACCTGTTCGACGCCAACCTGACGCGCGACGACCTCGGCGTGCTCGGCCTGCTGATGCTGGCGCTGGTGGTGGTGGCGATCATGCTCGGCTTCCCCACCGCGTTCACGCTGATGGGGATGGGGATGATGTTCGGCTGGTTCGCCTACCGCGCCGTCAATCCGGAGATCGCCACCCGCCAGATTCTCGACCTGATGGTGCAGCGCGCCTGGGCCGTGATGATGAACGACGTGCTGATCGCGGTGCCGCTGTTCGTCTTCATGGGCTACCTGGTCGAGCGCGCGCAGCTGATCGACCGCCTGTTCAAGAGCCTGCACCTCGCGCTGGCGCGCGTGCCGGGCTCGCTCGCCGTCGCCACCATCGTCACCTGCGCCATCTTCGCCACCGCCACCGGCATCGTCGGCGCGGTGGTGACGCTGATGGGGCTGCTCGCCTTCCCGCAGATGCTGCGCGCCGGCTACAACATCCAGGTCTCGGCCGGGGCGATCACCGCCGGCGGCTGCCTCGGCATCCTGATCCCGCCCTCGGTGCTGCTCATCGTCTACGGCGCGACCGCCGGAGTCTCGGTGGTGCAGCTCTACGCCGGCGCCTTCTTGCCCGGCATCATGCTGGCCACGCTGTACGTCGGCTACGTCATCCTGCTGGCGAAGCTCAAGCCCTCTCTCATGCCGCCGTTGCCCGAGGCCGAGCGCCATGTGGCGCTGCCCGCGTTCGCCCAGTCGCTTTCGGGCGGCGGCAGCAACGCGTTCAGCGGGCTGCTGCGCGCGGTGGGCGGCCGCTCGCTCGGCGTGCCGGCGCGCACCGCCTGGGGCCAGTTCATCGTCACGCTGCTGCCGGCGCTGATGGTCGCGGGGATCCTGGTG
>DASUZH010000025.1:0-4325 GCA_036376975.1 Burkholderiales bacterium
CGCTTCGGCTATATCCTGGTCGATCCGATCGGCGGCGCGATCGGCGCCTTCGCCCACGCCGACGGCATATCGACCGGCGGGCAGTCGCGCACGCCCATCTGCAAGCTGCCGAACGTCGAGCACACCGAGCAGAGCTTTCCGGTGCTGTTTCTGTATCGGAAAGAGATCACCGATTCCGGCGGCGCGGGCAAGTGGCGCGGAGGTCTGTCCGCCGAGTCCTGCTTCATCCCGCACGGCACCGACCAGATCACGCACGACACGCTCTCGTCGGGCAACGCGATCCCGACCTCGACCGGCATGATGGGCGGCTACCCCGGCGCCGTTAATCGGTATCGCTTTCTCCGCGATTCAGACATCGCGGAACGCATGAAGCGTGCGGAGCTGGTAGGGGATATCGATGATCTGAAGGGGAAGAAGGAGGAGCTGGGGTTGCGGCAGCAGGACTTCAGCCAGAACCCCACGGACGTTTACGCCGTCCTCTGGTCGGCCGCGGGCGGCTTCGGCGACCCGCTCGACCGTGACCCGGCGAAGGTGGAGGCCGACCTGGCGAACGGCGACGTATCGCCGGATGCGGCGAGGAAGATCTATGGCGTGGTCATCGGGGATCCTGCGGCAACGGAACGCGAAAGGGCTTCCTTAAGGAAGCAGAGGCTGCAGAAGGCCACTGCGCCGTTCCATCCGGCGAAGATCCTCGGCGGCAAGGAGAAGCTGCGCGCCACCGACACGCTGGCGGTGCGCGGCGGCAACTGGTGCTGCGCGAAGTGCGCCGCCGACCTCGGGCCGCTGCGCGGCAACTACAAGGAGCGCTGCGCGCGGGTCGACCAGCCGATCCAGGCCGCCAACCCGCTGGTGGGCGACCCGCGGCGCTTCATCGATCCCCTGCCCCAGTTCCGCCAGTTCTGCTGCCCGGGCTGCGGCGCGCTGATCGAGAACGAGATCGCGGTCGCAGAGGATCCGCTGCTGGCCGACGTGCAGCTCGCCTAGCAGGCGCGGCCCGCCCAGGCGAGGAAGTCCCGGTAAGGCGCGTCGCCCCTGCGCTCCCGCGGGATCCAGGCGATGAGCGAGCGGGCGCGGCCGCGCTCGCCGGCCACGCAGTGGCGCAGCACGGTCGCCACCTGCCCTTTCGGCGTCAGCGCCGCGAACTGCTCGCGCGTGACTGCTGCGGTCCGCCGCCCGGCCGCCAGCGCCCCGATCGCCTGCTGCTCGGCCACCAGCGGATCGGCGGGATCCTTGCCCGCCGCGATCTCGAGCTTGCGCGGGTTGCTGTCGAGCAGCCAGGCCTTCCAGGCGAAGCGGTCGGGCCGGCGCAGAAGCGAGGCCATGTCGTCCCAGTAGCTGTAGTCCGCGCGCCGCATGAACGGGGACAGCGCGTCCTCCAGCATGCCGCGCTCCTCGAAAAGCGCGCTGCTGCGCGCCAGCATGGCCTGCGGCACGATGCCGGCGAGCCAGCGGCTCGCTTCGAAGCGCGCGCGGCTTTCGCCGGCCTGCGCAAGCCAGGCGAACAGGCCTTCCGACCGCGATGCGCGGCGCTCGGGCGAAAGCCGGCGCGGGTAGTCGTCCACCAGCGGCAGGGCCGATCCGCTCAGCTGCTTGAGCACCGCGGCATCGGCCATGAACTGCGCCAGCAGCTGCTCGGGCGTCTCGACCGCGATCAGCCGCAGCTGATCGCGCGCGCGCTGCGCGCTCCACAGCCGCGAGAACTGCCGCTCGGAGACCGGGGCGATTCCGCCGCGGCTGCCCATCAGCACCCATTCGGTGCCGAAGCCGTACCACAGCGAGCAGTCGTCGAACACGTCGCAGAAAGCGCGGATGATCGCCAGCGCGTCCGCCGCCCGCATCTCGCTGGTGGGCAGCCAGTAGGTCGCCAGCCCGCCCGGGTTGAGCCGGTCGTGCAGCAGCTGGAAGTACTCGCGGGTATAGAGCGAGGCGACGCCGGCGATCTTGGGCGGCGGCGGCTCGCCGGTGATCAGGTCGTAGCGCCGCGCCGTCTGCTGCAGGAAGAAGCGGCCGTCCTCGAGGTGGATCGACGCGCGCGGGTCGCGCAGGGGATGGCGCCGCGGCTCCGGGTACACGATGTCGCTCATCTCGAGGATGTCGCGCGACACGTCGACGATGTCGATCCTCTTTACGTCGGGCAGGTCGGCCACCGCGCTGGCCGTGACGCCCACGCCGAAGCAGATCACCAGCGCGCTTTCGATGCGCGGGTGGAACGCCGCCGGCAGGTACGCGAACAGCCGCATGTAGCGGGTGTTGTGGCTCGCGGTGCCCGACATCGAATAGGAATTGGTGGCGAGGGTGTAGTGCTCCGGCTCGCCCTGGAACTCGTTGACCAGGTAGAACGTGGTCTGCACCATTCCCTCGCGCGCCTGCAGCAGGCGCCCGCCGAAGCGGTTTTCGGCCGACGCGTAGTAGATGCCCTTCATGTAGCCGAATGGAAACGCGGCGAGCGCCGCGACCGCGGCCGCCGCCGGCGCGAAGCGCCAGAGCGCGCTGCGGCCCGCGCCAGGCACCGCCATCAGCAGCGCGGCGTAGGCGCACGCCAGCCCGAAGAACGACGCTTCCATTCCCAGCGCCGGCAGGAGCGCGAACGCGGCGAGCAAGGAGCCGGCCATCGCCCCCAGCGTATTGGCGAGCGTCACCACGCCGGTGGCGGTTGGAGCATCCATGCCGGTGTGGCGCAGCTGGTCGCCGAGCGCGGTGAACAGCGCTCCGGAGAACAGGCAGACCGGCGCCATCAGGAAAGCCGAAAGCGCCAGCACCAGCGAGACGGAATCGTAGGGCAGCCTGGGGAGCAGGAAACGGTAGGCCGCCGGGAACCCGGCATAACCCGCCACCAGCGCGATCACCGCGGCCGCCGCCGCGAGGCGCGCCGCGGCGGCCGGCTGCCAGCCGGCGCGCGACCAGGCGGAGGCCGCGATGCCGCCCAGCGCGATCCCGGACAGCACAACCGCGAGCATCACGGCGAACATCAGCGTGGTCCCGGTCTGGAACAGCAGCAGGAAGCGGAACCACACGACCTCCAGCGCGAGCAGCGCCCCGCCGGCCAGGAACGCGGCGGCCACCACGCGCCACGCCGCCGGGGGCATGGCGGCGCGCGGCGCCGGTTCCGCCGGCGCGCCGGCGAACGCCGGCAGGCGCGACGCGCGCAGCGCGATCACCACCGCGGTCAGGTTGCACGCCATGGCCACCATGCCGCTGCCGCGCAGGCCGAGCAGCGGGATCAGGGCGAACTCGGCCAGCAGCGTTCCCGCCACCGCGCCCAGGGTGTTCATGCCGTACAGGCTGCCGAGGGCGAACGCATAGTTCCCGCTCGCCTGCTCGAGCGGCTTCGACAGCAGCGGCAGGCTGGTGCCGAGCGCGGTCGCCGGCACCACCATCAAGGCGAAGGCGATCGCGAGGCGCACCGAGTTGAGGGCGACCGCCTCGCCGAGCAGCGGCGCGAGCAGGGGCTGAAACAGGGCGGGGAGGTAGGGAAACAGCAGGACCACCGCGCCGCCGGAGAGCGCGGCCACCGCCTCCACCGTCGCGTAGCCCCTCACCAGGTTGGCCCAGCGCCGCGCCAGCCACACGGCGAGGCCGTTGCCCAGCGCCAGCCCGGCCATGAACGCGCCGACCACCAGCGCGGCCGACCAGACGCTGTTGCCGACGATCAGGCCGATCTGGCTGAACCAGACCACCTCGAAGACGAGCGCTCCCGTCCCCGACAGGAACATCATGACGTGCATCGCGCTCGCGCCGGTCGTACCTGCCGTCTTCACGTCTGCTTAGAATACTTCATGCGCGATTTCTCCCGGATCGGCTACGACGAGGCGATGCAGCGCGCGCGCGATTGCGTGCCGACCCTGCTCGAACGGGCGCAGAAGTGCGAGGACGAGCGCGTGCTGCTTCCCGAGAATGAGAAGCTGCTGCACGAGACCGGCCTGTTCCGCTACCACCAGCCGAAGATCTTCGGCGGCATGGAGCTGCCGTTCATCGCCGTGGTCGACATCGCCGCCGAGCTGGCGCGCGGCTGCCCGTCGACGGCGTGGAACGTCGGCAACCTCGGTTGCCACCACTGGATCCTCGCCTACTACGAGCCCGAGACGCAGCACGAGGTGTGGGACGCCAACCCGGACGCGCTGATCGCCTCGTCGATCGCGCTCGCCGCGGGGCGCGGCCGGAAGGTCGACGGCGGTTTTGTGGTCAGCGGCAGGTGGCCGTTCTCGTCGGGCGTCGACAACTCCGACTGGAACATGCTCGCGGTCACCATCTACGAGGACGACAAGGCGGTCGACTGGCGGCTGTGCGTGGTGCCGAAGAGCGACTACCGGATCATCGACACCTGG
>DASUZH010000026.1:0-7906 GCA_036376975.1 Burkholderiales bacterium
CCGGAGACCGGCAGCGGCGAGCTGGCAGGCGCCCGCATCCTGCTGGTCGGCTTCCCGGCCGCGGAGCGCGCCCCGGTCGAGGAGGCGCTCGCCGGCTGGGGCGCCACCGCGGTGGTCGCGGCCAGCGTCGACGAGGGCGTCGCGCGCCTGGTCGAGGAGATCAGCCTCGCCAAGCCCTACCACAGCGCGCTGCTCTACGCCTCCGGCGAGGACCTCAAGCTCGCGCAGCGCTTCCGCCGCGCCGCGCCCGACCCGGCGCCGCCGACGGTGCTGGCGGTGCCGCGCGACGCGGACGTGCGCCGCTTCGAGGTGCTGTCGTCGGGCTTCGCCTCGCTGCTCGAGCTGCCGCTCGACAAGCGGCGCCTGTTCAACGTGCTGCACTCGGTCTCGGCCGGCGACGAGGTGCGCGAAGGCGTCGTGCGGCTGCAGGACTACGCGCGGCGCAGCTCGGTCGCCAAGCTGCGCGTGCTGGTGGCGGACGACAACGCGACCAACCGCGAGGTGGTCGGCAAGATCCTCGAGCGCAGCGGCCACGCCGTCACGCTGGTGAACGACGGCGAGGAGGCGCTCGACGCGCTCGAGCGCGACGCGCACGACATCGTGCTGCTCGACCGCAACATGCCCGGCATGGGCGGCATGGAGGCGCTGCAGGCGCTGCGCCTGATGACGCGCGGCGGCCCGCGGCTGCCGGTGATCATGCTGTCCGCCGACGTGACCCCGGAAGCGAAGCGCGAGGCGCTCGAGGCGGGCGCCGACGCCTTCCTGTCCAAGCCGCTGGAAGCGATGCGCCTGCTCGACGAGATCCAGGCCCTTGCGTCCGACCGGGAGAAGGAGAGGCCGGTGCGCATCGATACGCCGGTAGTCAGGGCGCAGCCGCGTGCATCGCGTGCGGCCGATGGTCCGGCCGCGGTGATCAACATCGAGACGCTAGGTCATCTCGAGGAGCTCGGCTCCTCGACTGCCTTCGTAGAGAAGCTGGTCAAGGTGTTCATCGCCGATACCACCGCGCTGCTCGAGCGGATAGAGAATGCCGCGGCGGCGCGCAGCTTCGGCGACTTCCGCGCACTCCTGCACGCGATGAAGGGCTCGTCGGCGAGCATCGGCACCGACCAGCTGGCGCAGCTCTGCACGCGGCTTGGCAAGCTGTCCGACGCCGAGCTGCGGCTGCAGGCGCCGGGGCTCGCGCAGTCGATCGGCGCTGAAGTCGCAGCGGCGCGCAACGAGCTCGAGCGCTACCTGCGCGAGCGCCGCCAGTCGACCGGCTAGCTCCGGTTCTGCACTACAATGAGGATCAAAGGAGATTTCCGCGGTGCCTAGCGCAGCCATTCGGGAAGCGAGACCCGCTTCCTTCTTCATCACGTTGCTCGAGATGACCGACGCCTCGCGGCGCAGCCTCGAGGAAATCCCGAAGATGCACGCGATGATCCACCACGGTCTGACGCTGCCGGAGTACCGCGCCTTCCTGCACGACCTGTACCACATCGTGTGGCATTTCTGCCCGGTCATGGCGGCGGCCGCCTCGCGCTGCGGCGAGCGGTTCCGCAACGTGCGCTACGAGCTGTACCAGCGCATCGAGGAAGAGAAGAGCCACGAAACATGGGTGCTCGAGGACATCGAGGTCATGGGGGGCGATGTCGCGGCGGCGCAGGCCAACCCGCCGAGCGCTCCGGTGCAGGCGATGATCGCCTTCAACTACTTCGCCGCAGAACGGACGCACCCATGTTCCGTGGTGGGGATGCTCTACATGCTTGAGGTGGTCTCCTCGGTATACGCCGGCCGCGTTTCCGACACGATCGCTGCCGCGATCGGCCGCAAGGTCGAGGACGGCGGCTTCCGGTTTCTCACTTCGCACGCGACGATGGACGTCGACCATCTCGCCAAGCTGAATCTGCTGGTCAAGACGATCGACGATCCGCAGGCGCAGGAAGCCATCATCAATTCCACTCGCGTCAACTTCTACCAGTTCGGCCGCTTGTTCATGGACGGCGGCTTTACCTCGCACCTGCCGTAGCGGCGGCCGGCGCGAGCCGGCCGGCGCGGCAGTTCGGCTCGGCGATGCGGTAGCGGCGGCGCACTTCCTCCAGCTTCTCGCCCCACAGCTCCTCCCACTTCACCGCCAGCAGGCGCTCGGCGCGCTTGCCGTTGCAGTAGCCCTCGCAGAACACGTCGACGTGCTTCTCCAGGTCGCTCAGCCGGCCGCGCAGCACGCTCTTCAGGATCGCCGCGGCGCCGATGATGGCCGCCTGGCCGCTGGTGAACTGCCCGAAGTAGAAGCCCTGCAGGCCGACCTCGCCGAACTCGTCGGTGTTGAAGCCGGTCAGCACATGCCAGATGTCGTGCGTCTGGTGGATGCGCAGCCGCAGGAAATGCATCCTGTGGCGCGGCGCCACGTCCTTGTAGTAGTCCGGACGCAGGTTGTTGGCGCGCATGTGCCGCGCATAGGCGCCGCCCAGCGTGTCCGCCGGCAGCTCCAGCAGCCTGTCCACGTCGTACTGCCCGGCGTGGAAACGCGTCTGCCACATGCCCTCCAGGTCCTCGCTGGCGTACGGATTCTTGATCTGCCCGCGCACGCGCTCGCTTTCGGCGATGTTGTCCTGCGCCGTGCTGATCATGAACACGTACTTCGTCTGGCTGGGGTCCTTGGCAAGCTTGTACACCGCGTACATCGAGCGCAGGTTGTTCTTCCTGTACTCGCGCAGGCGGCGCTGCTCCTCGTCGGAAGGCCTGGCCGCCGCCTTCGCCGGCTTGGCCTGCGCCTGCGCAGCCGACACCAGCACGCCGCTTGCCACGATCAGCGCGATGCCGGCCGCGTCCACGAAGCCGAGGTGCTCGGCCCACCAGAAGGCGCCGATCAGGCTGGTGAACACGACGGTGGCGTAGGACAGCGTTGCCGGGATCAGCGGCGAGCCGAGCGAGTAGGCCTTGATCATCGCCAGCTGCGCGAACGTGGCCAGCACGCCGATGGCCAGCACCAGCGCGAGCTGCTCGTGGGACGCGATCGACAAACCGCTGCCCAGCAGAGGCACGCCGGCGAAGACGCACACCGCGACGGAGAACCAGAACGCGGTGACCTGCTGGTGCTCGCCGCTGCGGCCGAGCCGCGACAGCATCAGGTACGCCAGCGCCCCGGTCACGCCCGACGCGAGGCCGATCGCGACGCCGGAGAACGAGCCGCCGGCGAGCGTCGGCTGCAGCAGCAGGCAGGCGCCGACGAAGCCGCCGCCGACCGCCAGCAGTACCGCCGTGCGCGCCTTGCCCGCCTGGCCGGTGCCGACCAGCAGCGCGAGGAACAGCGGCGCGGTGTAGTTCAGCGCCGTCGCCGTGACCAGCGGCAGCATGCCGATCGCGACGAAGTACAGGGCGAGCGAGACGAAGCCGACCACGCCCAGGCCGATCTGCGCGAGCGGCCGTGCGGTGGCGAGGCTGCGCCCCGCGAGCCGCGCGAACGCGAGCAGCAGCACCGCGCACACCAGGCCGCGGAAGAACACCAGCTCGAGCGGCGCGATGCTTTGCAGGCCGGACTTGACCAGCGCTGCCTGCAGCGCGAACAGCACGCCGGCGACCAGCATCAGCACGGCCGCGAGGCCGGTCTTCTTCAGCGCATCTTCCCTCGGCGCGCACCACGCGGCGATCGACGCCGAATAGCGCGCCAGCTGCGCCTGCAGCGGATCGAGGGGCTGGGATGCATCACGTGTGAACATGAACATGACGAATTCCTTTCCTGGGTCAGCCTGCGGCGGCGAGCGCTTCGGCGGTTATGTCGGTGACGTCGCCGACCTCGGTGCGGCGCATCTGCGCGCGCACGATGCGGCTCATCATCTTCAGGTCGCGCTCGCGCAGGCGGAAAGCGGCGTCCACCCACACGTCGGCGATCTCGTCCAGCTCCTCGCGCGTCACCGGCTGCACCACCTTGCGGGCGCGGAACACCGCCTGCACGCCGTTGCGCCGTTTGGCGTTGTCGGCGATCCAGTTGCGCACCGCGGTCGGGCCCTCGCCGTCCTTCGCCAGCACGTCGATCACGCCCATCTCGTGCAGCTTGGCCGCCGGCAGCACGCGGCCGGAGAGGATCAGCTCCTCGGTGGCGCGCGCGCCGATGCGCCGCGACAGCAGCGAATAGGCGCCCATTCCCGGGAACAGGTTGAACAGGATCTCCGGGAAGCCGAGCTGCGCGCTCTCTTCTGCGACGATCACGTCGGAGGTCAGCGCCGCCTCGAAGCCGCCGCCGAGCGCATCGCCCTGCAGCAGCGAGATGGTGGTCAGCGTCGGGCAGTAGAAGGCCTGCGAGCGCGGGTACAGGTTGTCGATGCACAGGCGCGCGTAGTGCGCCAGGGCGTCGCGGTCGCGCGCCTTGATCAGCAGCACGAACAGCGCCAGGTCGCCGCCCAGGTTGAATACCCGGGGCGTGCGCGAGGCGAGCACGTAGTGGCTGACCTGGCTCATCTCGCCTTCCACCTCGACCTGGCCGTCGTGGGACGCGAGCGCGCAGTCGTGCGCCCGGATGTCCTTCAGCAGGCCGAGGCTGAAGCAGGCGGTGCCGCGGGGGTTGAAATAGCCCCAGACGGTGCCGGTTGCAGGCTCGAACTCGGTTTGGTACTGCGAATCGACTTTCCCATAGGGCACGCAAAGCCCCACGGCATCTTGCAAGTTGCTCATTTGACCTTCTCCTTCCCCGAAAGCGCCCCCAATGGCGAGGGCAGACCTAGGCTCTCCGGGTAAGGGGGATTTCCACACCCGGGAACCTCCCGCGGGCATTAAGCGCACCGTGTGTAAAAAGTCGCAATAAGGGACTCCCCGATACCTGCGGGAGGCGACAGTGTTCTTGTTGCCCGGCCGCCACATCGGGTACAGTAGGGCGGCAGGGGGGCGGGCATGTACGCGATCGTTTATAAATCCGACGGTTTTCCGATTTGCCGCCAGGTGGCGGGGGTGACCCCCGACCCGGTGGTGACCTGGAACACCGCGGATGCCGCCAAGGCCTTCATCGCCTCCAAGGGCGGCGACGCCGACTTCCAGCCGGTCGAGATCACCGACGATTCAATGGACAAGCTGGCAAAAGCAATGGGTTGCGCCGTCGAGGCGATGACCTTCGAGCCGTACCCCGGCTAGCCCGGGCTAGTACTCCAGGTTGTCGATCAGGCGGGTGGCGCCGAGCCTGGCCGCTCCCAGGACCACCAGCCCCCCCTCGCCCGGCCGGGGCACCCCTAAGTCTGACTGCCGCCTGACTTCGATGTAGTCGGGCGCCCAACCCGCCGTCGTCAGTTCCCGGAGGGCCTGCTCAGGGTCGAGCGCGCCCTGTTTCACCGTATGAAGCAGCCGGTGCAGCCGGGGCGCCTCGGCGCGCTCGGCGGCGGACAGGTAGCCGTTGCGCGAGCTCATCGCCGGGCCGTCGGCCTCGCGCACCGTCTCGCCGGCGACGATGCGCACAGGCAGGTCGAGCTGGCGGGCCATCGCGCGCACCACCAGCAGCTGCTGGTAGTCCTTCTTGCCGAACACCGCGACGGCCGGCTGCACGCAGTTGAAGAGCTTGAGCACCACCGTCGCCACGCCCTGGAAGAAGCCCGGGCGGAAACGCCCCTCCAGATCCTCGCCCAGCGGCCCGGGCTGGACCATGAAAGTCTGCGGCTGCGGATAGAGCACCGTCTCGTCCGGCGCGAACAGCAGGTCCACGCCCGCCGCCTCGAGCATGGCGCAATCGCGCTCGAAGGTGCGCGGGTAGCTGTCGAAGTCCTCGCCCGGGCGGAACTGCAGGCGGTTGACGAAGATGCTGACCGCCACCTTCTCCGCCTGCGAGCGCGCGATGCGCACCAGCGACAGGTGGCCCTCGTGCAGGTTGCCCATCGTCGGCACGAAGGCCATGGGCCCAAAGCGTGCCGCTTCGCGCAGCTCTGCTATCCCGCGGACTATCCGCATCAGCCGAGGTTGAAGAACTCGCGCCGGCTGCGCATCGCGCGCATGCGCGACACCAGCAGCTCGAAGTCGGCGTCGCGCTCGACGAAGTTGAGGTTCTCCGAGTTGACGATCAGCACCGGCGCGGCGGCGTAGTGGTAGAAGAAGCGCGCGTAGCCCTCGCCGAGCAGCGCGAGGTACTCCTCGCTGATGACGCGCTCGTAGGCGGCGCCGCGGCGGCGCACGCGCTCGACCAGCGTCGCCGGCTGCGCCTGCAGGTAGATCACCAGGTCCGGCGCCGGCGCGCGCGGCGCGAGCGCGGCGTAGATCTTCTCGTACAGCGCGAGCTCGTCGGCCGACAGCGTGATGCGCGCGAACAGCGGGTCCTTGTCGAGCAGGAAGTCGGCCACCGTGGCGCGGCCGAACATGTCCGGCTGGGCGAGCGGCTCGAGCATGCGCGCGCGCTGGAACAGGAAAAACAGCTGCGCCGGCAGCGCGTAGCGCGCCATGTCGTCGTAGAAGCGCTCGAGGAACGGGTTCTCCGCCGGCTGCTCGAGCATCAGGTCGGCGCCCAGCCGCGCGGCGAGGCGCCGCGCGAGGCTGGTCTTGCCGGCGCCGATGGGACCTTCCACCACGACGTAGCGGAATTTATCCACGGAACACGAAGTACACCGCGCCCATGATGCACAGCGAAGCCCACAGGTAGTCGAGCTTGATCGGCTGCTTCATGTAAAGGATGGCGAAGGGCACGAACACCACCAGCGTGATCGCCTCCTGCAGGATCTTCAGCTGCGGCAGCGACATCTCGGCGTAGCCGATGCGGTTGGCCGGCACCTGCAGCAGGTACTCGAACAGCGCGATGCCCCAGCTCGCGAGCGCGGCGATCCACCAGGGCTTCGCCGACAGGTCCTTCAGGTGGGCGTACCAGGCGAACGTCATGAAGACGTTCGACGCGATCAGCAGCCCGGTAGTGGTGGCTACGGTGGAGAGCTGCATCAGTCGATCCTTTCCGCTTTCTGCTCGCTGGTCTTCTCCAGGCAATCCTTTACCGTTCCGATGCCCGGTATCGAGGCGTGCGGAGCGATCTCGTAGAGGGGCTTCAGCACGAACGCCCGCTCGTGCATGCGCGGATGCGGCAGCGTCAGGTGCGCGAGGTTGAGGGTGACCTCCCCGTACAGCAGGATGTCCAGGTCGAGGGGGCGCGGGGCGTTCTTGAAGCTGCGCCGCCGGCCGTGCCGCGCCTCGATCTCCTTCAGCTCGGTGAGCAGGCGGCTCGCCGGCAGGCTGGTCTCGATCTGGACCACGGCGTTGACGAAATCGGGCTGGTCGGCGAAGCCGACCGGCGCGGACCGGTACAGGGAGGAGTGCTTCACTACGCCGGTGCCGGGCATCCGCGCCAGGTCCTCGAAAGCGAGGCGGACATGGCTCTTCGGCTCGTCGAGGTTCGACCCGATGCCGACGTAGGCGACGGTCACGCCGCCTCGGGCTCGGAGGCCGGGCCGCCGCCGCCCCTGCGGCGGCGCCGGCGCCGCCGTTTCTTCGGGCCGGTGTCGGGCAGCAGCATGGCCTTGCGGCTGTCGGCGTCGGCGCCCTGGAAGGCGCGCCACCAAGCCTCCAGCTCGGCCGGCACCTCGCCGCTCGCCGCGCGCAGCGCGAGGAAGTCGTAGGCCATGCGGAAGCGCGGCGACTCGAGCAGGCGGTAGGCGCGGTTGCCCGAGCGGTTCTCGAAGCGCGGCTGCATCACCCACACCTCGCGCATCGTCGCGGTCAGCTTGCGCGTGATGGCGAGCTTCTCGCACTGCACCTCCAGCACCTCGTCCATCGCCGCCTCGAGCGCGGGGATCGAGCGCTCGCCGCGCGCCTGCCGCGCCTTCCACTCCGCGAGCACCTCGTGCCACAGCAGCGCGGCGAAGAGAAACGCCGGCGATACGGGCCGGCCGCCGAGCACACGTTCGTCGGTCTGTGCCAGCGCCAGCGTGACGAAGCGCTCGCCGAGGGGCTGGTCCAGGATCACGTCGAG
>DASUZH010000027.1:0-5370 GCA_036376975.1 Burkholderiales bacterium
CCTGCGCGAGTACCAGGCCGGCCGCACGCCCAATCCGGACGTGCTGTGCAACGCCGAGATCAAGTTCAAGGCCTTCCTCGACCACGCCATGCGCCTCGGTGCGGAGAAGATCGCGACGGGTCACTACGCCCGCACCGACGGGACACGCCTGCTGCGGGGCGTCGACGCGTCCAAGGACCAGAGCTACTTCCTGCACCGCCTGAACCAGGCGCAGCTCTCGCGCGTGCTGTTCCCGGTCGGCGAGCTGAAGAAGTCCGAGGTGCGCAAGATCGCGCTCGAGGCCGGCCTGCCGAACCACGCCAAGAAGGACTCGACCGGCATCTGCTTCATCGGCGAGCGGCCGTTCCGCGAGTTCCTCAACCGCTACCTGCCCAAGATTCCGGGACCCATCAAGACTCCCGACGGAAAAATCGTCGGAGAGCACATCGGCCTGGCGTTCTACACCATCGGGCAAAGGAAAGGCATCGGCATCGGCGGAGCGGGGGACGCCTGGTACGTTGCCGAGAAGCGCGTGCCGGAGAACGAGCTGGTGGTTGTGCAGGGCCACGACCATCCGCTGCTCATGAAGAGCTCGCTGCGCGCGCAAGACACGTCCTGGACCTCCGGACGCTCGCCGGCCGCCGGCTCACATAGCGCGAAGACCCGCTATCGACAGGCGGACGCGGCGTGCACGCTGTCGAGCACCGATACGGGAATCAAGGTCGAGTTCGCCGCGCCGCAGTGGGCCGTGACGCCCGGGCAGTCGGTGGTGCTTTACGATGGCGAGGTCTGCCTCGGCGGAGGCGTGATCACCTAGTAGTAAATGGGGACAGACCCCATTTTTATCTGACTATCTGGAGCGGCAACTAGTCGTTCCCGCGCAAGCGGGAAACCATGATTTTCAGCAGAAGCTGGGCCCCCGCTTTCGCGGGGGCGACGTCGCGGCGACTAGATGAGAAAAATGGGGTCTGACCCCATTTACTTTGGAACGGTGTCGGAGACGGCCGGCCGTTCCATCAGCTTGCCGTAGTGCTTCGCGGCCACCGGGTATTCCTTCAGCCAGTCGACGCCGCCGGGCTTCCTGAAGTCGAGCCAGCCGACGCAGCAGGCGAGCGCGATGTCGGCGAGCGAGAAGCGGTCGGCGTGGCACCAGGTGCGCTCGCCGAGGTCCTTCTCGACCTGCGCCATGCCGCGCTTCATGCGCGCGAGCTGCTTCGCGCTCCAGGCGGCGCTCTGCTCCTTCTGGTCGCGGATCGACTCGTAGCGCACCAGGAGGCCGGCGTCGAGCACGCCGTCGGCGAGCGCCTCCCAGCGGCGCACCGCGACGCGGTCGCGCGTGGGATCGGGGATCAGGCGGCTGATCGGCGAGACCGAATCGAGGAAGTCGACGATGACGCGCGAATCGTAGAGCGCGGTGCCGTCGTCGAGGATCAGCGTCGGCACCTTGCCGAGCGGGTTGTGCGGGTTGACCGGGTTGTCGACCGGATTGACGTCGGCGAGCTCGAAGTCGCAGTCGATTTTCTTTTCCGCCAGCACCACGCGCACCTTGCGCGTGTAGGGACTGATCGTTCCGCCGAGTAGCTTCATAGGGGAGCGGATTATAAGGCCCGTACGCGACGGCGCAGCGCCGGGAGAACTTCTTTTGCAAACCAGGGGTTCTTCTTCTGCCAGCCGAGGTTGCGCCAGCTTGGATGCGGCAGCACAAAGAACTCCGGCAGATATTCCCGGTATGCCCGCACGGTCTCGGTCAGGCTGGATTTTCTGGAGGAAGACAAATGGAAGGCCTGCGCATAGCTGCCGACCAGCAGCGTGAGCCGTACGTCGGGCAATGCCGCGCGGAAGCGCGCCTGCCAGAGCGGAGCGCACTCCTTGCGCGGCGGCAGGTCGGCGCCGCCGACGGTGCCGGGATAGCACAGCCCGATCGGCACGATGGCGACGCGCGAGGCGTCGTAGAACTCGTCGCGCTGCATGCCGAGCCAGCCGCGCAGCACGTCGCCGGAGGGATCGTTCCAGGGCAGCCCGGTCTCGTGCACGCGCCGCCCGGGCGCCTGGCCGACGATCAGCAGGCGGGCTTTCGCGCCGACGCGGAACACCGGCCGCGGCTCGTGCGGCAGGTGCGGCGCGCACACCCGGCAGGCGCGCGCCTCGGAGAGCAAAACTCTCATCCCCCCTATAATAGAGGCATGCCCTCGCCGCTCGCCGCGCTCTCGCCGCTCGACGGGCGATACGCAAGGACCGCAGACCCGCTGCGCGCCTACTTCAGCGAGCAGGCCCTCATCAGATACCGCGTGCGCATCGAGCTTGCCTGGCTGGAAGCCCTGACCGCCGAGCGCGGCGTGAAGGAGCTGAAGGGGTTTTCGGGGAAAACCTCCGCCGACTTCGAAAAGCTGGTCGAGAAGTTCTCCGAGAAGGACGCCGAGCAGATCAAGGCGATCGAGGCCGAGACCAACCACGACGTCAAGGCGATCGAGTACTGGCTGCGCTCGAAGCTGGGCAAGAACGCGGAGGCGGGCAAGGCGCTGGAGTTCATCCACTTCGCCTGCACTTCCGAGGACATCAACAACCTCAGCTACGCGCTGATGATGGCCGAGTCGCGCGCCGGCGTGATGCTGCCGCGCCTGGAGCAGCTGGTCGCCGCGCTGCGCGCGCTGGCGAAGCGCCATGCCGGCCTGGCGATGCTGTCGCGCACCCACGGCCAGCCGGCCTCGCCCACCACGCTCGGCAAGGAGATGGCGAACTTCGCCCACCGGCTGGAGCGCGCGCGCGCCCGCATCGCGAAAGTGGCGGTGCTAGGCAAGGCGAACGGCGCGGTCGGCAACTACAACGCGCACGCCGTCGCCTATCCGGAGGTCGACTGGGAGCGCTTCAGCCGGCGCTTCGTCGAGAAGCTCGGCCTCGAGCCCAACCCCTACACCACGCAGATCGACCCGCACGACTGGCTCGCCGAGCTGCTCGACGCCTACGCGCACGCCAACAGCGTGCTGCTCGACCTCGACCGCGACCTGTGGGGCTACATCTCGCTCGGCTACTTCAAGCAGAAGCTGAAGCAGGGCGAGGTGGGCTCGTCGACCATGCCGCACAAGGTCAACCCGATCGACTTCGAGAACTCGGAAGGCAACATCGGCGTGGCGAACGCGCTGCTGCGCCACCTCGCCGACAAGCTGCCGGTGTCGCGCTGGCAGCGCGACCTGTCCGACTCGACCGCGCAGCGCAACATCGGCACCGCGCTCGGCCACACGCTGCTCGCCTACGCCTCCTGCCTGCGCGGCCTCGCCAAGCTCGAGGCCGATCCGCGCCGGCTGGCCGACGACCTCGACGCGAACTGGGAAGTGCTGACCGAGGCGGTGCAGCAGGTGATGCGCCGCCACGGCGTGCCCGACGCCTACGACAAGCTGAAGGCGCTCTCCCGCGGCAAGCGGCTCGACCACCGCCAGCTCGCCGCGTTCGTCAAGTCGCTGCCCATCCCGCCGGAAGCGAAGAAACGCCTGCTGGCCCTAACGCCCGCGAAATACACCGGCCTCGCCGCGGAGCTCGCGAAGAAAGTCTGAAGCTCCCGATGCTGCACGCCACGACCATCTTCCTGTCGTCGTTCCTGCTGTTTCTCGTGCAGCCGCTCATTGCGCGGCTCATCCTGCCCTGGTTCGGCGGCAGCGCGGCGGTGTGGACGACCTGCATGCTGTTCTTCCAGGTGGTGCTGCTCGCCGGGTACGCCTACGCGCATTTCCTGAACAGCCATGCGCGCGGCCGGATGCAGCCGATCGTGCATGCCATCCTCCTCCTCGCCGCGGTTGCGCTGCTGCCGATCGCGCCGGGCGAGGCGTGGAAGCCGGCGGGCGGCGAAGAGCCGATCTCGCGCATCCTGCTGCTCCTCGCCGCCTCGGTCGGCCTGCCGTACTTCCTGCTCGCTTCCACCAGCCCGCTGCTCCAGGCGTGGTACGTGCGCGCGAAACCCGGCAGCAATCCCTACCGCCTGTTCGCCATCTCCAACGTCGCCTCGCTCCTCGCGCTGGTCGGCTATCCGTTCCTGGTCGAGCCCGTCTTCACCGCGCGCGAGCAGGTCGTCGGTTGGTCCATTTTGTTTGCCGTCTTTTCCATACTTTGTGCGGCTGTCGCCTGGCTAACTCCTCCGGACGCTTCACAGCCGTCCACTGTGAGGGAAACGAGTGAAGCGACCGGAGGGCTGCAGGAAAAGTTGCTATGGATAGGCCTGGCCGCGACAGGATCGGCGCTGCTGCTCGCGATTACCAACCACCTGACGCAGAACGTGGCCTCGGTGCCGATGCTGTGGCTCGCGCCGCTCACGCTCTACCTGCTGAGCTTCATCCTGACGTTCGAGGGGCAGGGCTGGTACCGGCCGCGCTGGGTGTGGCCGCTGGTGCTGGTCGGCGCCGGCGTGATGGCGTGGCTGATGGGCGACTCGGCCTACCGCTACGAGCTGCCGGTGCAGCTGGCGGTTTTCCTTCCCGGGCTGCTGCTCGGCTGCTTCTTCTGCCACGGCGAGCTCTACCGGCTGCGCCCGGCGGCCGAGCGGCTCACCGGCTTCTACCTCGCGGTGTCCGCCGGCGGGGCGCTCGGCGGCCTGCTGGTGGCGGTCGGCGCGCCGCTCGCCTTCAACGGCTACTACGAGCTCGGCGCGTCGCTGGCGGCCCTGGCGCTGCTCGCCGCCATCCGCTTCGCCTCGGTCAACCTGATGGCGCGCATCGCGAGCCTCGCCATGCTCCTCGGCGTCGTCGCCGCCGCGGTGTACGACGGTTTTTCCGACCGCGACGACGTGATCGCCGCCTCGCGCAGCTTCTACGGCGTGCTGCGCGTCAAGCAGTACGGCGACGAAGGCGATGCGACGCAGCTGCGCCGCCTGGTGCACGGCACCATCATGCACGGCGAGCAGTACACGCACGACACGCTGCGCCGCAAGCCGACCACCTACTACGAGCCGACCTCGGGCGTCGGCGTGGCGATCGCGTCGCGCCAGGGCAAGCCGGTGCGCGTCGGCGTGGTGGGGCTGGGCACCGGCACCCTCGCCGCCTACGGCCGCGCCGGCGACGTCTACCGCTTCTACGAGATCGACCCCGACGTGGTGCGCGTCGCGCGCAGCGACTTCACCTACCTGTCGGACAGCCCGGCGAAGATCGAGGTGGCGCTAGGCGATGCGCGCCTTACCCTGGAGCGCGAACCTCCGCAGAGGTTCGACGTGCTGGCGGTGGACGCCTTCTCGAGCGACGCCATCCCGGTGCACCTGATCACGAAGGAAGCGCTCGCCGTCTACCTGAAGCACGTCGGCGCGGACGGCATCGTCGCCTTCCACGTCTCCAACCGCTTCCTCGACCTGATCCCGGTGGTCGCGCGCATCGCGAAGGAGAACGGCGCCTACGCCGCGCTGGTGCGCGACGA
>DASUZH010000028.1:0-4969 GCA_036376975.1 Burkholderiales bacterium
GCGCAGGTTGCCGCCGGAATCGCGCGTGCCGTCGTGCTTGATCTGCAGCTTCTTGGCGCGCTCCTTCAGGTCGGCGGGCAGGTTCTCGTAGGCGGCGACCATGCTGACCGCCCAGGTGTTGCCGCCCCAGTCGGGCAGCCGGATCGACCACAGCATGGAGGCGATCGGCGGCACCGGCAGGTAGCTCATGTCGGTGTGCCACACCGCCTCGCCGTAGCCGAGGGCGCCGAGCGCCTCGCCGGACTTGTCCTTCTCGTTGGACACCACGTACAGGTTGGGGAAGCCGGGCACGCCCTTGCGGCCGACGCCCTGGTTGGGCGGCGGGTCGAGCTCGCCGAAGCGCTTGGAGAAAGCCTCGAACTGCGCGTCGGTCATCGCCTGCTGGCCGCGCACCAGCAGGATGCCGCTGCGCTTCCACAGGCCGTGCAGTTCCTTGAACGCCTCGTCGCTCAGCTTGGGCAGCTCGATGCCGAGCACCTCGACGCCGAACGCGGGGGTGATGGGACGGGTCTTCATCGCCATGACGGCAGCCATCGCTATTCGCCTTCTATCTTGGCGCGCTTGACTACGTCGCGCCATTCCGCGATCTCTTTCTTCACGATCTTGGCCAGCTCGTCGGGCGTGGAGCTGACGCCGACCGCGCCCTGCTCGAGCAGCTTCGCGCTGACGTCGGGACGCACCGCGATCGCGGCGATCGCCTTGTGCATGGCGTTCACGGCTTCGTCCGGCGTCTTCGCCGGCGCGAACACCGCGTACCAGGAGTCGACCTCGTAGTCCTTCAGCCCGGTGGCTTCCGCGATGGTCGGCACGTTGGGCAGGATCGGCGTGCGTTTCTTGGTGCTGACGGCGAGCGGGCGCAGGCGTCCGGCGCGCACCTGGCCCATCGCTGCCGGGATCGAAACGATCAGCAGCGGCACGTCGCCCGCCATGGTGGCGGCGACCGCCGGGCCGCCGCCGCGATAGGGGATGTGCACCATGTATGCGGTCAGCCGCATCTTCAGCAGCTCGCCCGCCATGTGGCTCGGCGAGCCGATGCCGACCGAGGCGTAGTCGACCTTGCCGGGGTTCTGCTTGATGTCGGCCATCAGCTCGGCGAACGACTTGTACGGCGTCGACGGGTTGACGGCGAACAGCTGCGGCAGCGAAGCCACCAGCGACACCGGGCGGAAATCCTTCTCGGTGTCGAACGGCAGCTTGGGGTAGATGATCGGGTTGATCGAGTGCGACGACAGCGTGAACAGCATGGTGTGGCCGTCGGGCGTGGCGCGCGCCGCGACGCCGGTGCCGAGCGAGCCGCCGGCGCCGCCGCGGTTCTCGATCACGATCGGCTGGCCGAGGGCCTTGGAGAGCGGCTCCTGGTAGATGCGCGCGATGACGTCGGTGCCCCCGCCGGGCGGGTAGGGCACGATGAAAGTGACCGCTTTGGTGGGCCACGCCGCGGCAGGCAGCGCCGCGGCGGCGAGAAGCGAGGCTAGGAGGGCGCGCAACATGCCCCTATTCTACGACTCCTGCGGGCAGGTCCTAGTTAAGGAACTGGCCGTCTTTGTTCACGATTGTCAGGTCGACGAAGCGCGAGCCGTTGTGACTTTCTCCGCTGTAGTCGATCCAGAAGTCGCCCAGGTCGACCTTCATGCCGTCGAGCGCGCGCGTCAGGCGCTCCCGGGTGACCTGGCTGCCGGCGCGCTTGAGGCCCTCCACCACCGTGCGACCGGCGATGTAGCCCTCCAGGCTGGTGAACGAGAGCGGCGCGTTCGGGAAGCTGGTGCGATAGTCGCGCTGGTAGTCCTTCACCACGCGCACGTTCCGCCTGGTCGGCAGCGGCACGACCTGCGCGAACACCTGCCCCTGCGCGAGCGCGCCGAGGTCCTTCACCATCAGGCTGCTGTCGACGAAGGACACGATCCAGAACGGCGTCGCGTTGCCGAGCTTGCGCGCTTCGCGCGTCAGCGCGGTGAGCGGCAGGTTGTTCGCCAGCGCGAGCAGCACTTCGGGATTGGCGTCGGCCAGCTGCCTGGCCTGCTGCTTCACTTCCGGCGAGGTGCGGTCCACCCCGATCAGCACCGCCGGCTTCAGGCCGTGCTGCGCCAGCAGCTTCTCGACCAGCGGCACGTTCACCGCGCGCGCGTCGCTCAGGAACGCGAAGCCGATGCGCTTGTGGCCGGTCATCACCAGCTGCCTGACCATCGCGTCGAGCTCGTCGTCGTAGCTGGCGCGCACGGTGAAGATGTAGGGGTCGTACTTGTACAGCGCCGGCGTGCCGGAGAAGGGGCCGATGAACGGGATCTTCGCCTCGCTGGCGATCTTGGCGCCGGCCACCGAGCTCGGCCGCGAGATGAAGCCGAACAGCGCCACCACCTTGTGCTCGTTGATCAGCTTGACGGCGTTCTCCTTCGCGCGCGCCTCGTTGCCGCCGTCGTCGAGCGTGATCAGCTCGACGCGCCGGCCGTTGATGCCGCCCTGCTTGTTGATCTCGTTGAAGGCAGCGAAGCCGCCGTCGCGCATCTCCTTGCCGAAGCCGGCCTGGGCGCCGGTGAGGGCGGCCGACTGCCCGATCAGGATCGGCTGCGCGTGCGCGGCGCTCGCCGCGAGCAGCGCAGCGGCAAGAACGATCGACTTTCTGGTGGTCACGACTCTCTCCCTTCGTGACCAAGGCAGCGGTTACTGAGCCGGGTGGTTCCCCGGCGCAGCCCGGCTGCCTTGGCGATTTCGCTTTAGGCCCGTGGCTTTGCGTCCCGGACTTTCATCCGGTTTGCCCCTGTCAGGAATTGCAAGGAACGGCCAATAGTGCGGCCGCCGGCGCGGGTCGCGCAGGTGATTTGTCACACTGCGGCTCAAGATCGGATGGCCGGACAAGCGCGACAGGCAAAAAAAAGCCCCGCGCCACGAGGACGCAGGGCCCCAGGAAAACTAGCGCCGCCTAGGCGCGCGCGCAGCCGTACCGGGCGCGCACCTCGGCGCTTTCCCCGTCGTCCACGACCACTACCGTGCAGGCCGCCGGCGTCTCGCCGAGACGGCTCTGCTCGCCCGCCCAGGCGGGCGCGGCGGCGGCAAAAAGACACAGCACCGCGATGTACTTGGCGAACTGGAGCATGTGCAAATCTCCCTTCCGTTCGGCCCGGCTGTCGGGAAGCCGACATTCCGCTGTCGGCTTTTCCGGAGATCCCCGCCAACTATTTCACCTGCCGGGCGCTGCGCGGGGTCCCTGCAGGAGAACGAGCAACAGCAGTGCCAGATTGCGATTCCATGGCAGTTGTTATTGATTTGACGCAATGACGCGCGGCAGGCAATTTGTCACGCTGCATCGATGACGCAGCTCAACCTCAGCGCGGGCCTCGCCGGCAGCCAGGAGATCCTGGTCGGCACGGAGCACACCGCGGCGCACGTCGGAAGCGGCACCGTCGCCGTGCTCGCCACGCCGGTGATGATCAACCTGATCGAGGCCGCCGCGCTGGCGGCGATCGAGCACCTGCTGCCCGAGGGCTACCAGAGCCTCGGCACGGTGCTCAACATCCGCCACATCGCCGCCACGCCGGTCGGCATGCGCGCGCGGGCGGTGGCCGAGGTGGTGAAGGTCGAGGGCCGCACCGTGCACTTCAGCATCGAGTGCAGGGACGAGAAGGAGCTGATCGGCGACGGCACGCACCAGCGCATGGTGGTGAACGTCGCCAAGTTCGACGAGCGCGTGAAGCGCAAGCTCGTGTAGCGCTGGACCCCCGCTTTCGCGGGGGAGACCCGCCTCGTCGTTCCCGCGAAAGCGGGAACCTACTCCAGCGCCTTCGTCACGATCTCGCCGACGTCGCGCGAAAGGCCCTTGTGGTCGCGCACCCGCTCGAGCTGCGCGCGGGCGTGCGCCTTGCGGCCCTGGTCGAATTTCTTCCAGCGGTCGAAAGCGCGCGCCATGCGCGCCCCCACCTGCGGGTTGAGGGCGTCGAGCGCGATTACCTGGTCGGCGAGGAACGCGTAGCCGCCGCCCGCGGCGTCGTGGAAGCGCACGTGGTTGGCGCCGAAGGCGCGGATCAGCGCGTAGACCTTGTTCGGCACCTTGAGGTCGAACGCGGGATGCTTGAGGAGCCGGGCCACGTTCGACAGCGTTGCCGGCAGCCGCGAGGACGCCTGCACCGAAAGCCACTTGTCGACCACCAGCGAATCGTTCTTCCAGCGCGCGTAGAAGGCGTCGAGCGCCGGCTGGCGCTCCGCGCAGTCCAGGTTGGCGAGCACCGCGAGCGACGCCATCGAGTCGGTCATGTTGTCGGCGCGCCCGAACTGCTCGTAGGCGAGCGCGGACATGCCGGCCTCGCCGAGATAGCCCAGGCAGAGGTTGCGCAGCGCGCGCCGGCCGGTGGACGCCGCATCCGGCGAGTAGGCGCCGCTGCCTTTCAGCTTCTCGTAGGTCCCGAGCAAATCGTCCTTCAGCGATGCGGCGAGGTTGCGCCGCAGGGCGTTGCGCGACGCGTGCAGCCGGTCGGGGTCGACCACTTCCATCTGCTCGGCGAGGAAGGTCTCGGCGGGCAGCGCCAGCGCCTCGGCGGCGAACGCCGGGTCCGGGTGCGCGAGCAGCTTGCGCGCCGCCTCGACGAAGGCGGCGGAGGGCTCGCCGCCCCGCTCGAGGATCGTCTCGGTGGCGAGGCGCTGCGCCGCCTCCCAGCGGTTGAACGGGTCGTCGTCGTTCGCCATCAGGTGCAGCAGCTCGGCCTCGGTGTACGGGTACCTGAGGATCACCGGCGCCGAGAAGCCGCGCAGCAGGGACGGCACCGGCTTGCTTTTCAGGTTCCGGAAGACAAACGTCTCGGTCGAATCCTTCAGCGAAAGAAGCCTTTCCTCCGCGCCTACCTTCACCGCGAACGGGATGTGGAACGGAGGGTTCATCGACTGCTTCACCGTGAGGGTGAAGGTATCGCCGGAGAAGTCCCCCTTCGCGTCGAGCACCGGCGTGCCGGCGACGTCGTACCAGCGCCGGAACTGGGCGAGG
>DASUZH010000029.1:0-2553 GCA_036376975.1 Burkholderiales bacterium
CACCGCCAGGGAGCTGGCGCATTCCTTGGCTCCCATGCCGGGATCGGCCGTCGGGGTAAGGACCGAGATGCTGTAGCCGCCTTTGCCATCCGAGCCCATGAAGCGGGCATGCGCCTGCGCGGCGGCGAGCGGGTGGGGGCCCATCCGAATTGCCGGCGCGTCGGGGATCACGATGCGCAGCCGCGGCTCGCTCATCTCGAACACGAAATGCTCGGGCACCGGCTCGCGCGCGCAGGCCGCGGCGTCCGACTTGCACACCGACTCGCGCAGCGCGAGGGCGCGCGGACTGCCGTTGGCCACCGGGACGCGCAACCAGCGCAGCGCCTCGGCGCGATCCTGCGGAATGCCGTCGCCCTGGGCATACATGCTTCCCAGGTTGATCATCGCGGTTTCGTTGCCCTGCTCGGCGGCCTTGCGGTACCAGGCGGCGGCCTGCTGCGCGTCGGCCTGCGTGCCGGCGCCGCGGCCATACATCATGCCGAGGTTCAGCTGCGCCAGCGGCGCGCCCTGCGCCGCGGCCTTGCTCATCCATTGGAACGCCTTCGCGTCGTCCTTCGGCGCCACCTTGCCCTGCATGTAGGCGAGGGCGAGATTGAACTGGGCCTGCATGAATCCGCCTTCGGCCGCGCGCGTCCACCATTGCACCGCCTTGACGTCGTCGCGCGGCACGCCCATGCCGACGGAGTAGAGGTAGCCGATGTTGCTCTGCGCCTCGGCGTGGCCCTGCTGCGCCGCTTTCTCCACCCATTGCGCCGCCGCTGCGTCGTCGCGCGCCACCGAAGCGCCGTGCGAGTAGGCGCGCCCGAGATGGAACTGCGCGGCGGCGTCGCCGGCCTCGGCGGCGGCGCGCAGCTGGGAAAACGCCTCGGCGCTTCCGGCGCGGGCGCGGTTGAAGAGCGCGAGCGGGTCGGCGGCCTGTGCGGCGGCGAGCAGCGGCGCGAGCGCGAGCAGAACGATCGCCAGGCGCCTCATGATGGTTTCCTCGCGAACCGGCGCGTGATCTTGTCGAGCAGCCCGAGGATGCCGCCGGGCGCGAACAGCACGACGGTGATGAGAAGGGCGCCGATGCCGAAGTACCAGTACTCCGGGTACTGCTTGGCGAGGTAGTCCTGCGCGATGAGATAGACCACCGGGCCGACGAAGGCGCCGTAGAGCCGGCCGACGCCGCCGAGGATCAGCATCACCAGAAGGTCGCCCGAGGGCTCCAGTCCGAGCACGTTCAGGCCGACGAACTGGTTCACCTGGGTGAGCAGGGCGCCGGCGATGCCGGCGAGCGTGGCGGAGATGGTGTAGATCAGCACCATCCGCCAGTACACCGGCGCGCCGATCGCGTGCATGCGCGCGCGGTTCTCGCGGATGCCGGTGAGCATGGCGCCGTACGGCGAGTAGATGATCCGCCGCACCACGAACCAGCCGATGAACAGCATGGCCAGGCAATAGAGGAAGGCGGTCTTGCCGAACAGGTCGAAGCGGAACAGGCCGAGGATCGGCGCCACCACCACGCCCTGCAGCCCGTCCGCGCCGCCGGTGAGGCGGGTCGCCTTGTTGGCGATCTCCAGCAGGATGGCGGTGATCGCCAGCGTCAGCATGAGCAGCGTGAGGGCGCGGGTGCGCAGGATGATCGCGCCGGTCGTTACGCCCAGCAGCGCCGCCGCGGCGGCGGCCGCGGCGAGCTGGATGAAGGGATCGTGGATGCCGACCTTCGCGCTGAGGATGCCGGCGGTGTAGGCGCCCAGGCCGAAGAAGGCGCTGTGGCCGAGCGTGACGATGCCGCCGTAGCCGAGGATCAGGTCGAGCGACAGCGCGAACAAGATGAAGATCAGGATGCGCGAGCCGAGCGCGAGGTACTCGGGCATCAGGAAGAAGAAGGCGAGGGCGACGGCGAACGGCAGCCATTCCGCCCAGCGGATGCGCGCGTCGACGGTGTAGCCGCTCACGTGCGGACCCCGAACAGTCCCTGCGGCCGCCACAGCAGGATGCCGATGGTCGCGGCGTAGACGAGGAACGCGCCGAACTCCGGGATCCAGTACTTGCAGGCGGTGTCGGCGACGCCGATCAGCAGCGCCGCCATGAACGGCCCGCGCAGCGTGCCGAGGCCGCCGACCGCCACCACGATCAGGAAGTAGACCAGGTGCTCGAACGGATAGGCCCATTGCACCGGCAGGATGTCGGCGCCGAGCGCGCCGCCCAGGCCGGCGAGCCCGCTGCCGAGCGCGAAGGTCAGCATGAACAGCAGCCGGGTGTTGATGCCGACCGACTGCGCCATGGCGCGGTTGTCGACCGCGGCGCGCACCATCGCGCCCCAGCGGGTCCTTTCGACGCCGAACCACAGGAGAAAGATCAGCACGCTGCTGATACCGATCAAGAAGACACGGTAGGTGGGGAAATCGCGGCCGAACAGGTGCAGCTGCCCGCGCAGGTAGTCGGGCAGGAACACCGGCACCGCGCGGTCGCCGTAGATGAGCCGCGCGACCGCCATCGAGACGAAGATCAGGCCAATGCAGAACAGCACCTGCGCGAGCTCCCCCGCGGTGTAGAGGCGAGAGTAGAGCA
>DASUZH010000030.1:0-2183 GCA_036376975.1 Burkholderiales bacterium
CCTTTCTCGCGCGGCAGCGTCTTGATGCCGGCGGCCTTGAGCGTCTTCTCGACCTCGTTGGCGATGCCCTCGCCGTAGGCGGTGGCGTCGTCGATTACCGCCACCAGCTTCGGCTTGTTGTTGGCGGCGAGGTAGCTCGCCACCGCCGGGCCCTGCTGGTCGTCGCGGCCGACGACGCGGAACTGGGTCTTGAAGCCCTGCTCGGTCAGCTTCGGGTTGGTGGCCGAGCCGGAGATCACCGGAATGCCGGCCTGGCTGTAGATCGGCGAGGCGGGGATCGAGGTGCCCGAGTTGAGGTGGCCGACGACGCCGGCGACCTTGGCGTCGACCAGCTTCTGCGCGACGGTGGTGCCGACCTTCGGGTCGGCCTGGTCGTCTTCGGCGACGAAGGTGAACTTGACCGCCTTGCCGTCGATCTTGATGCCGGCGGCGTTGGCTTCGTCCACCGCCAGGCGCGCGCCGTTCTCGTTGTCCTTGCCGAGGTGCGCGATGCCGCCGGTCAGCGGACCGACGTGGCCGATCTTGACCTCGAGGCCGGCCGCGGGGGCGGCGGCGCCCTGGTCGGCCTTGGCGGCCGGCTTCTGGTCGCCGCAGCCGATCAGGGCGATGGCGGCGGCCAAGAGCGAAATGCTGGAAATCTTGTTCATGGGGTCTCCCGGGGAGGTAAACGTCTGGGGGCGGTATTTTACTGCCGGCCTACTTCTGCGACATGATCCATTTCACGAGGGTCTTGATGTCCGCGTCCGGCACGGCGCTGTTGGGGGGCATCGGCACTTGGCCCCAGACCCCCGTCCCGCCTTTCTTCACCTTGTCGAACAGCTTCGCCTCGGCGCCCTTGTCGGAGCGGTACTTGGCGGCGACGTCCTTGTAGGACGGGCCGACCAGCTTCTTGTCGACCGCGTGGCAGGCAAAGCAGGCGTGCTTCTTGGCGAGCGCCTCGCTCGCCTGGGCGGGCAGCGCAGCGACAACGCCGGCGATGCCTAAAACGAATGCGACCGACTTCATCTGTTCTCCCAGGATGGATCGGAGCGAATTTTACTAGATCAATTGCGCGCCGGACGGGTGAACGGGAAGATCTTGGTGTAGCCAAGGATGTCCGTTAGCAGCAGCACCAGGAAGACGACCAGCGCGACCGCCAGCACGTCCACGCCCCCGGCGGGTAGCGCCTCGATGCGCGCGGCGAGCTCGGCGGCCTCCGCGTCGCTCAGCGCGGCGACGCGGGCCTGCGCCTCTGCGAGGTCGACGCCGAACGCGGCCAGCTGCTCGCGCACTTCGGCGCGCTCGAGAGCGGCGGCGATGTTCTGCCGGTCGGCGTCGGCGGCGATCATCCCGGCGTGCAACGGCAGGCTGGTCGCGGTGGTGGAAACGATCAGCAGAGCGGCGATCAGGCGGCGGATCATTCTCGGTCTCCTGGAAGGTCCGCGGCGAGCTTAACATTGCCCCGCATGAGCGACTATCGCGCGCGGCAGGTGCTGGACTTCTGGTTCGATGCGCGCCTCGACCCCGCGGCGCGCAGCAAGCGCTGGTTCGCCAAGGACGCGGCGTTCGACGCCGAGATCCGGCGCCGCTTCCTGCCGCTGTACGAGGCGGCGGCGGCCGGGCGGCTCGACGCCTGGCTCGGCTCGGCGTATGAAACGCTCGCGCTGGTGATCGTGCTCGATCAGTTCCCGCGCAACATGGTCCGCGGCGAGGCGCGCGCCTTCGCCGCGGATGCGCGGGCGCGCGAGGCGGCGCGCGCGCTGCTGCCCCGGCTGGGCGAGCTGTCGCAGGAGGAGCGGCTGTTCGCCTGCCTGCCGTTCGAGCACAGCGAATCGCTCGACGACCAGAACCTCGCCTGCGAGCTGATGAAGGACTTGTCGGCGGAACAGCGGCGCTATGCCGAGCGTCACCGCGAGATCATCGCCCGCTTCGGCCGCTTCCCGCATCGCAACGCTGCGCTCGGGCGCGCGAGCACGCCCGAAGAAACGGAGTTCCTGCAGACGCCCGGATCGGGCTTCTGACTAGCGGCCGACGCCCGCCGATTGCGGCTCGACGGCGACGATGCGATCGGTGCTGAGCACGCTGGCGACGGCGGTGGACTTCGGATCGCCAAGCTGTACCGCCACGCTATCGCCGGCCCGCGCCCTCAGGTGGCGCGGCAGCTGCGCCAGGGTGCGCCGGCCATCGGCGAGCTCCACGTCGAC
>DASUZH010000031.1:0-10048 GCA_036376975.1 Burkholderiales bacterium
ACCTCGGCAGTGCTCATTGTCCGCACCGTCGCCGCATTGAGCCGCTGCACCACCTGCCCGGCCGTGCCGCCCGGAGCCAGCAAGCCGATCCAGGCCAGCGACTCGAGGCGCGGATAGCCGAGCTCCGCGACGCTCGGCACCTCGGGCGCTGCGTCGCTGCGCTTGGAAGCGGTGACCGCGAGCGCGCGCAGCCTGCCGGCTCGCACCTGCGGCAGGACCGCGGGAATCGTGGCGAACATCGCGTCGATGCTGCCGCCCAGGAGATCGTTTACTGCGGGCGGAAAGCCTCGATACGGGACATGGACGATGGCGACGCCCGCCTCGGTCTTCAACAGTTCCATCGTCAGATGCGACGCGCTGCCGCCGCCGACCGATGCGTAGGACAGCCGGCCCGGCTGGGCGCGAAGGTGTTCCAGAAAGGCGCGCAGGTCCGCGGCGGGCACGCCCGCGCGCACCACCAGCATCTGCGGCGCCCACGCCAGCAGCGAAACTGGCTGCAGGTCCCGGTCGGGATCGAACGGCAGGTTGGCGTAGAGGTGCTTGTTCACCGCGACCGGGCCGTTCACCGCCACCAGCAGCGTGTAGCCGTCGGGCGCCGCCTTGGCCACCACCTCGGTGCCGATGTTCCCGGCCGCCCCGCTGCGGTTCTCGACCACGAACGGCTGGCCGAATTCCTTCTGCAGCCGCTCGCCCAGGGTGCGCGCGACCAGGTCCGGGGTCGATCCCGGCGGGTAAGGCACCACCACCCTTACCGGGCGCTCCGGATAGCCCTGGGCGCAGGCGTTCGCCGCGCTCAGGACCAGCATCAGGGCGATCAGCCGGCGCATCGCAGGTTCCCGGCCTAGATCTCGCGCCGCTCGAGCAGTGCCTGCGAGATGGTGCCGGCGTCGACGTACTCGAGCTCGCCGCCCAGCGGCACGCCGCGCGCGATGCGGCTGGCGCGGACCCCGCGGGCGCGCAGCATCTCCGCGATGTAGTGCGCCGTCGCCTCGCCCTCGTTGGTGAAGTTGGTGGCGAGGATCACCTCCTGCACCTCGCCGCCGGCCACCCGCTCGAGCAGACGGTCGAGGCCGATGTCGCGCGGCCCCACGCCGTCCAGCGGCGAGAGCCTCCCCATCAGCACGAAATACATCCCGGAGTAGCTGAGCGTCTGCTCGACCATCGACAGGTCGGCGGGCGTCTCCACCACGCAGAGCAGCGAAGCGTCGCGCCGCGCCGAACGGCACAGGACGCAAAGCTCTTCTTCGGCGAAGTTGTTGCACTTCGCGCAGCGGCGCACGTTCGCCAGCGCCGCGCCGAGCGCCTGCGCGAGGTGCTCCGCGCCCGCGCGGTCGTGCTGCAGCAGGTGGTAGGCCATGCGCTGCGCGGACCGCGGGCCGACCCCCGGCAAGACGCGCAGCGCCTCGACCAGCAGCTCGAGGCCCCGGGCGGTCGGGACGGGATCCTTGCTTTTCAAAACGGCAGCTTGAAACCGGGCGGCAGCCCGAGCCCTGCGGTCATGCCGCTCATCTTCTCGGCGATCGTCGCCTCGACGCGCTTGCTGGCGTCGTTGAAGGCGGCGGCGACCAGGTCCTCCAGCATCTCGCGGTCGTCGCCGACCAGCGAGGGATCGATGGTGACCCGCTTCGTCTCGTACTTGCAGGTCATCTGCACCTTGACCATGCCGGCGCCGGACTGGCCCTCGACCTCGAGCGTGGCGAGGCCCTCCTGCATACGGCGCATGTTCTCCTGCATCATCTGCGCCTGCTTCATCAGCTGCCCGATGTTGCCTTTCATCGTTTCTCCGTCATTTCTCCGGCGGGCGGATGGTTGAGTCGACCACCTTGCCGTCGAACAGGTTGACCAGGTCCTGCACGAAGCCGTCGGACTGCACCGCCTTGACCGCTTCCGCGCGGCGCGCATCGCGCTCGCCGTTCTCGAGCGCCGCGGCGCTGACGCCGGAGGTCTCGCCCACCGCAACGCTGACGCGCGCCGCGCCGCCGAGGTGCTGCTCGAGCGCGGCCTTCAGCTTGTCGGCGTGAGCGCGATCGGCAAGGAACGCCTTCGACTTCGGCACTACCAGCTCGAACGCGTTGCCCTCGCGGCGCCGCAGCTCGGCGTTGCGCGCCAGCTCGCGCGCCGCGCCCGTAAGCTGCAGCTGCGCAGCGATCTCCGGCCAGCCGCCGGCGACGGCGGCGGCGGCCTTCGGCTGCACCGGCTTGGGCGAGGCAGCCGATGTCTTCTCGCCCACCGCGAGCTTGCCGGCGCCGCCTTCGGGCCGGAAGGCGAGCATCCGCAGCACCGTCATCAGGAACCCGGCGTGCTCGTCCGGCGCAAGCGGCAGGTCCTCGCGCCCCTGCAGGGCGATCTGGTAGTAGAGCTGGACCGTCTCGGGATCCAGGCGGCCGGCGAGCGCGACGATCGCGGCGCGGTCGGCGGCATCCTCGTCCAGCGCCGCGGGCGCCGCCTGCGCCAGAGCGACGCGCAGCAGCAGCTCCGCGAGGTCGGCCAGCGCGGTGTCGTACGACAGGCTGCGCTCCTGCATTTCGCCGGCGATGCCCGCCGCGGCCGCCGCGTCCTGCGCCGCGACCGCGTCGATCAGCCGCAGCAGGAAGCCCTGGTCGATGGCGCCGAGCATGTCGGCGACGCTGCGCGCGGCGACGCGCCCGGCGCCGTGCGCGATCGCCTGGTCGAGCAGGGAAAGCGCGTCGCGCATGCTGCCGGCGGCGGCGCGCGCGATCAGGGACAGCGCCTCCTTGTCGTGCTCGATCTTCTCCTGCGCCAGGACGCTCGCCAGGTGCCCGGCGATCGACGCCGGCGTCATCTGCTTCAGGTTGAACTGCAGGCAGCGGCTCAGCACGGTGACCGGGATCTTCTGCGGGTCGGTGGTCGCCAGGATGAACTTCAGGTGCTCGGGCGGCTCCTCGAGCGTTTTCAGCATGGCGTTGAAGGCCGAGGTCGACAGCATGTGGACCTCGTCGATGACGTAGACCTTGTAGCGCGCCCGGCTCGGCGCGTACTGCGCGGTGTCGAGCAGCTGCCGCATTTCGTCGACCCGCGTGTTGGTGGCCGCGTCCACCTCGAGCAGGTCGACGAAGCGGCCGGCGTCGATCTCCGTGCACGCCGAACACTTGCCGCAGGGCTGCGGCGTCACCCCGGTCTCGCAGTTTAGGCACTTCGCCAGGATGCGCGCCAGCGTCGTCTTGCCGACGCCGCGCGTGCCGGTAAACAGGTACGCATGGTGCAGCCGCTTCTGCTCCAACGCGTGGCGCAGCGCCCGCACGACATGCTCCTGGCCGACCAGGCTGCCGAAGTCCTTCGGCCGCCATTTGCGCGCAAGTACCTGATAGCTCATGGCTTACTGAAATTAGTAGGCGAGCCTGACCCCCGGCACTTGCAGAAACCAGCTGTGGCTGCTTCCTTCCGGACCTGACCAGGTTCACCAGCCTGCAATGCGGGGAGGCCCGCCGAGGTCGATTGTAAGTCGAAATACCTCGCCCCAGTCAGTGCCCAGTCAGCTTCGCGCGCTATTCTTTTTGCACCAATCCTCCTCCATCGCGTCGAGTCACGCGCGATGGTTCAAACGCCCGTCGGCGCTAGCCCTCGGGCGTTTTTCTTTTGTACTCTTTGATCGTGGAACCCGCCGACAGCATCCAACGCCTCGGCTTCGCGCGCTGGTACGAGCGGCGCCTGATCGAGGGGCACGCCTGGTTCATCAGCGGCTTCGCCTGCATGGTCGCCATCGCCGCCTGCGTCGAAGAGCTCGCCTTCCGCGGCTCGTTCGGCCGCCTGCTGTTCTACGTCGTCGTCATCCTCGGCGCGGCGGCGACCGGGATCTACGGCATGGTGCGCTACCACCAGATCCTCGCCGAGGCGGAGCGCATCGGCGAGCAGGCCACCTGCCCCGCCTGCGGCGCCTACGCGCGCTTCAAGCTCATTTCCCCGTCGCAGGCCCGCTGCCGGAAATGCGCCACCGAGTGGCGGCTGATCGAGCCCGCTTGAGCCCCTCGCTGCAGTTTTTCTTCGTGCAGGCCTGCGTCTTCTTCAGGCAGCACGCGCGCGCGCTGGAAGCCCTCGAGGCGCTGCTGCGCGAGCAGCCGGACCATGTCCGCGCGCGGCGCATCGCCGGCTTTCTCTACGCCGAAAAGGGGCGCATGGCGGATTCGATCGGCGCGCTCGAGCGCGCCGACGCGCTCGAGCCGGGCGACGCCGCCACGCTGTTCAACCTCGGCTTCGCCCTGCAGAAAGCCGGACGCCACGAGGAAGCGATCACCCGGCTCAGCCGCGCCGTCGAGCTGAATCCGTCGCTCGACCGCGCCTGGTACGGGCTGGGCCTTTCGCTGATCCATGCCGGACGTTTCCAGGAGGCGATCGCGAGGCTGACCGAGGCCGCCCGGCTGCAACCCCTCAATCCCTACGCCCGCTACCAGCTCGCCGCGGCCTGGTTCAAGCTGGGCGAGCCGGAAAAGGTCCGCGCCGAGTACCGCAAGGTGAAGCGCTTCGACCCGCGGGTCGCCGAGCACATCCGCGTCGATTTCGGCGTGCCGCGCGACGGCGACGAGGTCGACTAGCGCTTGCGCTCCATCAGCGCGGAGCAGTCGTAGCCGGAGGAGCACATGTCGGGCAGCAGCCAGAACACGATCGCCAGCCAGATCCACAGCACCAGCCCGAAAGCCACCGCCGGAATGTAGCCGTCCAGCACCGCGCGCGGCGTGATCCAGCGCACTGCCCGGATGATCGGGTCGGTGACGATGGCGAGCACCTGGAAGAAGATGTTGTCCATCCGCTTGCCGCCGGCGAGCACGAACAACACCCCGCGCCCGAGCAGGAACATGCCGGCCAGCTCGGCCAGCGCCTTCACGATCACTACCAGCAGCAACTCGGTGGCCATAAAAAATAAAGCCCGCTCGCGCGGGCTTTATCGTGCCTGAAGAACCGTCAGGTGGCGCGCGTGTCGATGTCGCCCGCCAGGTTCGGGTAGCGCACGTGCTCCACCAGCTCCTGCACCTGCCTTTCCGGTTCCGGGGTCAGCAGGCTGACGATGAAGATGGTCAGCAGGCCGGCCGGCACGCCGAACACGCCCGCCGAGATGGCGTTGATGCCGAACCACTGGTAGGAAGCCACGGGCGCCGTCACTCCCCACAGGTCGCGGAAGAACGGATAGGTGACGCTCATGTAGTAGAGGCATACGCCCAGTCCCACCAGCATGCCCACGATCGCGCCCCACTTGTTTGCCCGCTTCCAGAACACCCCGAGCACCAGCGCCGGGAAGAACCCGGAAGCGGCAATCGAGAACGCGGCGCCGACGAGGAACAGGATGTTGCCGGGCTTGTACGACGTCACCCACGCGGCCACGATCGCCACCACCAGCAGCAGGATTTTCGACACGGTGACGCGACGAGCGGTCGACGCGTGCGGATCGAGCATCTTGTAGTAGAGGTCGTGCGACAGCGCGTTGGCGATCGTCAGCAGCAGGCCGTCCGCGGTCGACAGCGCCGCGGCCAGGCCGCCCGCCGCCACCAGGCCCGACACCACGTACGGCAGACCCGCGATCTCCGGCGTCGCCAGCACGATGATGTCGCCGCCGATGGCGATCTCCGCGAGCTGCACGATGCCGTCGAAGTTGAGGTCGGTGATGGTCAATAGCGCCGGATCGACTAGTCGCCATGCCGCCGCCCATGCTGGCAGCTCGGCGAACTTGCTTCCCACCAGGTTCGAGTACACGTCGTACTTGGCGAGCACCGCGAGGCACGGCGCGGTGAAGTACAGCAGGAAGATGAAGAACAGCGACCAGAACACCGAGGTGCGCGCCTGCCTCACGCTGGGCGTGGTGTAGTAGCGCATCAGGATGTGCGGCAGCGCCGCGGTGCCGAACATCATGCAGAACACGATGCCGAGGAAGTTGAGCCTGGCGGTGCTGCGCGCCTGCTCGTTCGCCCCGGGGTACGGGTCAGCATGCTTGCGCGGCGGGTTGGCGTTCGCGCCCAGGTTGCGCCGCGCCGACCAGTATTCCTGCGCCTTGGCCGGATCGGTGGGCGTGTTGCTGAGCGCCTGCTGGATCGACTTCTGCACGTGGTCCGGCGCGTTGTCCGCCTTGGCCTTGGCGAGTCGCTGCTCGAGCGCCGCGCGGCGCTCCGTCGCCGCCTTGACGGGATCCTTCAGCGCGGCGGCCGCTTCCGACGCCGCCGCCTTGGCCAGTCCGCGCGCCTCTACTTCCTTCGGATCGGCGGTGATCTTCTTCTCCAGGTCGCCCACCTTCTGCAGCACCGGGCCGTACGCGACCTGCGGCACCGGGATGCCGGTGTGCTTGACGCCCAGCCAGACCACCGGGGTGAGGTAGGCGATGATCAGGATGATGTACTGCGCCACCTGCGTCCAGGTCACCGCCCTCATGCCGCCGAGGAACGAGCACACCAGGATGCCGGCCAGGCCGACGAACACGCCGACGCCGAACTCCAGCCCGGTGAACTTGCTGGTGATGATGCCGACGCCGTAGATCTGCGCCACCACGTAGGTGAACGAGCACAGGATCGCGGCGAAGATGCCGATCGAGCGCACGATGTTGCCGCCGTAGCGCGCGCCGAGGAAGTCGGGAATCGTGAACTGGCCGAACTTGCGCAGGTACGGCGCGAGGAACAGCGCCACCAGCACGTAGCCGCCGGTCCAGCCCATGACGAAGGCGAGCCCGTCGAAGCCGGCCAGGTACAGCGTGCCGGCCATGCCGATGAACGAAGCCGCGCTCATCCAGTCGGCGCCGGTCGCCATGCCGTTGAAGAACGCCGGTACTCGGCGGCCTGCAACGTAGTACTCGGCTGCGTCCACGGTGCGGCTCATGATGCCGATGGTTGCATACAGCGCGATGGTGGCGAACAGGAACCAGTAGCCGATCCAGGCGCGCGACATGCCGACCTGCTCGGCGACGGCCAGCGCGATCACGAAGGCGATGAAGCCTCCGGTGTAGATCGAGTAGTACTTCTTGAGCTGGGCGTTGAACGCCCGGTTGCTGGTGACGGTGGCCATTAGTCGTCCTCCCCTTCGTGCACGTCGTACTCCCGGTCCAGCTTGTTCATGTAGCGCGCGTAGATCCCGATGATCACCACGTAGATGATCAGCGAGCCCTGCGCCGACATGTAGAAGCCGAGCGGGAAGCCGAGAAAGGTGACGTTGTTGAGATCTCGTGCGTACCAGCCTTCGACGAAGGTGGCGATGAACCAGACGACCAGCAGGATGGCGGTGATGACGAGATTCTTCCGCCAGTATTCGCGATGCTTCTCAGTGAGTTCCAATCGAGCCTCCCCCTCTTGGATTTGCCGCGCTAGTGTAACTACTACTGCCAAATCTTTCCCCCTAGTAAAACTACGGGGCTTTGCGGCAGTGCACAAGAGAAGCGGCGGGAGGGAATGGCGGAGAGAGTGGGATTCGAACCCACGGTACGCTATTAACGTACACACGCTTTCCAAGCGTGCGCCTTAAGCCGCTCGGCCATCTCTCCGCAGCCTGGGGCGGCTATTGTACCGGCCGGCCCGCGCGCAGGGCCATCATCTGGGCCAGCATCGCGGGCGACGGGGCGCCGAGCTTCTCCATCGCGTTGGCGCGGTGGAACTCGACCGTGCGCACGCTGATCTCGAGCTCCTCGGCGATCAGCTTGTTCGGCTTGCCGTCGACCACCCGCCGCAGCACCTCGCTCTCGCGCGAGGTGAGGGAAGCGAGCCGCTCGGCAACGCCCGCCTGCTTCGCGCGCTGCGCGCGCGCCTGCGCATCGCGCTCGAGCGCGCTGCGCACGGTGGCGAGGGCCTGACGGTAGTCGAACGGCTTCTGGATGAAGTCGACCGCGCCACCCTTGATGGCGCTGACCGCGGTCGGGATGTCGCCCTGGCCGCTGACGAACAGGATCGGGATCTCGATCGCCTGGCGCTTCAGGTGATCCTGCAGCTCGAGGCCGCTCATGCCGGGCATCGCCACGTCGAGCACCAGGCAGCCCGGGCCGCCGCGGTAGGCGTCGATGAAGGCGCTCGCGGAGGCGAAGGTGCGCACCGCGATGCCGTTCGACTCCATCAGCCACTGCCACAGCGCGCGCACGGACTCGTCGTCGTCGACGACATAGGCGGTTGGGGGCGGAAGCTGGCTCATGCCGCCGGCGGCAGGAGGCCGCGCACCTTGGCCACCAGCTCCTTGTTGGAGAACGGCTTGGTCACGTAGGCATCCGCGCCGAGCGCGAGGCCGCGCTCGACCTCCGCGCCGCGGCCGTGCGCGGTCAGCATCACGATGCGCACGCCGTGCGTCTGCGGGTTGTCGCGGATGCGGCGGCAGACCTCGAAGCCGTCGCAGCGCGGCATCGCCACGTCGAGCAGCAGCACGTCGGGGAGCCAGTCCTGCGCCACGCGCAGCGCCTCGTCGCCGTCGCGCGCCACGCGCACCTCGTAGTCGCACTTGCGCATCAGGAACTCCAGCGAGGTGACGATGTTCGGCTCATCGTCGGCGATCAGCACTTTCATGCGGCGAGGGCCGCTTCGCTGACCAGGGGAAGCGTGAACGAAAAACACGCGCCCTCGCCCGGTCGGCTGGTCACCCACAGCCGCCCGCCCGAGTGCTCGATGATGCGGCGGCTGATGTAGAGGCCGAGGCCGCTGCCGTGCGGCTTGGCGGTGAGCGGGTCGCCGCCCTGGCGGAACTTGTCGAAGATCAGCTCCTGGTGCTCGGGGCTGACGCCGGGCCCGTTGTCGCGCACGTCGACGCGCAGGAAGCCGCCCTCCTCGGCGAGCGCGATCTCGACCCGGCCGCGGCCGGGCTCGATGAACTTGACCGCGTTCGACAGCAGGTTCACCACCACCTGCACGATGCGGTCGAGGTCGGCGCGCACCTTCGGCACGCGGCCCGGCAGGTTGCGCTCGAGGCGCACGTTGCGCTCCTTGAACAGCTGGCTGGTCGACGCCGCGGTGTCCTCGATCACCTCGCGCATGTCGAGCAGCGACTCGTGCCACTCGACGCGGCCCGACTCGAGGCGCGACACGTCGAGCACCTGGCTGATCAGGCGCGTCAGGCGCTCGGTCTCCTTGATCACGATGCCGAGGAAGCGCTCGCGCTCCGCCGCCGGCAGGTTGGGGTTGTCGTGCAGGATCTCGGTGAAGGAGCGGATCGAGGTGAGCGGCGTGCGCAGCTCGTGCGAGACGGTGGAGACGAACTCGTCCTTCATGCGGTCGAGCTCGGTGAGCCGCGCGTTCGCCGCGCGCAGCTCCTGCGTGGCGCGCTCGAGCTCGAGCGACTTCTGCTCCAGGCGGTGGCTGTAGACCACGATCTGCGACGCCTCGTCGAGCATGGTGCGCACCTCGTCCAGCGTCAGCGCCTCCTCCTTCACCACCGAGGCGAGCATGATGTGCGCCGAGGCCGCGCCGATCACGCCGGCGAGCTGCTTCTCGACGAAGTGCACCAGCTCCGCGTCCGCCGTATGGGCGAGCGCGGACTTCGCCTCGGGAGGCCGCTCGATCCCGCGCTCGCGCGCGTAGTCGGCGAACGCCTCGCCGGCGGCGCGCAGGCCGACGAAGCGGGCGAGCAGGTTGAACAGGTCGGGCGCCGAGGCGCTGCCGCGCCAGAAGCCGGCCTCGCCGGCCCGCCCCGGGCGCTTGAACACGTCGACGAACAGGCTCGCCTGGCGGTGCTCCTCGGCGCTCGGCGCGTGCATCAGCGACACCGCGACGTAGGCGCCGACGTTGGCCAGCATGCTCCAGATCATGGCGTGGGTAATCTGGTCGAGCCCGGCGACGCCGAACAGCGCGACCGGCTTCAGCAGCTCGATGCCGAGCGGGCCATGCTCGAGGAAGCCGATCGGCAGCCAGCCGGAGCGGGCGAAGGCCGGCAGCAGCAGGGTGTAGAACCAGACCGCGAAGCCAGCGCCGAGGCCGGCCAGCGCGCCGCGCCGCGTGCCGCCCTTCCAGAAGATGCCGCCCAGCGCCGCCGGCGCGAACTGCGCCACCGCGGCGAACGAGATCAGGCCGATCGAGACCAGCGCGTAGGCTTCGCCGGCGATCTTGAAGTACAGGGAGCCGAGCAGCAGGATCAGCACGATGGCGCC
>DASUZH010000032.1:0-2293 GCA_036376975.1 Burkholderiales bacterium
CCCGGAAGGAAGCTCGCTTTCAAGGATGCGCGCCTTCTTGCCGAGCACCCTTACCTGGGCCAGCTCCTTCCCGGGGAGGGCACCGTACGAAGGAAGAAGGACTCGCATGTCCACCCCGAGCGAACGCAGCGCGGCGGGCAAAGCACCGGCCACGTCGCCGAGGCCGCCGGTCTTGGTGAGCGGCGCGCACTCCGGGACGGCGAACAGGACTTTGCTGCTGGTCAGGTTCTTGTCGAGGTCCATACAAAAAAAACGACCCCGGTTAGGGGGACCGGGGTCTGATGCCTACACGCGCACAAAGGGAGGGAGGTGCGCATGCAAGGGGGGGAACCTTATTGGGTGGCCGGCAGCTCGCTAGGGAAATCCTTGTCCACCGGAATCTCGAGGCACACCGCACCGTTCGGCCCGCTCACGCCGAGCGCTCGGGCGAGTGCCGGGGTCTGCTTCGCCGACTCGAGCTCGATGACGCAGGCGACGCGCAGCGCGCCGCGGTTGTGCACGAAGCGGAACGAATGCACCGGGCCGTAGGGCTCGCAGATCGAGAGGATGTTCTTGGTCAGCGAATAGAAGTCGCGCACTCCGCTGAACCTCTCGACGATTTCCGGCTTCATTTGCGAGCCATCGTAGGTCGCGGCCCCGGCCGCGCCTATCCCAAAACCACTGATCCTTTTGTAGTAGGTCGACTACAAGACGAGCGCGACGCTCGCCGCCGTCAGGCAGGTCGCCAGCGTGCCCGCCGCTATCGACTTGATTCCCAAGGAGACGATCTCGGCGCGGCGTTCCGGGCACATGGTGCCGAGCCCGCCGATCATGATGCCGAGGCTGCCGAGGTTTGCGAAACCGCACAGCGCGTAGGTCATCAAGGTACGGCTACGCTCGGATAAATCGGACGAGCGGGTCAAATCGATATAGGCCACCAGCTCGTTCACCACCGTCTTGGTGCCGAGCAGCGCGCCGGCGGCCGGCGCCTCGCTCCACGGCACGCCGCACAGCCACGCCAGCGGCGCGAGCGCCCAGCCGAGAATGCCCTGCAGCGTGTAGGGCGCGATGACGAAGTTGGCCAGCGCCACCAGCGCGACGAACACCACCAGCATGGCGACGATGTTGAGCAACAGCTGCGCGCCCTGCAGGGTTCCCTGCGTGAGGGCGTCCATGCTGCTGGAGGCTTCATTGGGGATCAGGATTGGTTCTTTTCCAACAGAAGGTCCGGGCGGCACCATCACGAACGCGATGGCCAGCGCAGCGGGCGCGGAGAGTATCGATGCAATGAGCAGGTGCGCCACGGCATCCGGCACCACCGGCCTGAGAATGCTGCCGTAGAGGAATAAGACGGTGCCGGCGATCGACGCCATGCCGCCGGCCATGATCGCGAACAGCTCGCCGCGCGAGACGCGCGCGAGGTAGGGCCGCACGAAGAGCGGCGCCTCGACCATGCCGACGAATACGTTGGCCGCTGCGGAAAGTCCGACCACGCCCCCTACTCCCATCAGCTTTTCCAGCGCCCACGACAACGCGCGCACCACGGCCGGCAGCACGCGCCAGTAGAAGAGCAGCGAAGAGAGCGCGCTCATCACGAGGACGATCGGCAGCGCGCGGAACGCGAGCACGAAGCTCGACGCCGGGTCCGACACTTCGAACGGCGGCTTGCCGCCGCCGAGGTAGCCGAACACCAGGCTGGTTCCCGCCTGGGTTGCCTGCTCCAGCACCAGCAGCAGGTCGTTCAGCTTCAGGAACAGGCCCTTTATCCAATCGAATTTGAGAAAAAGGACCGCGAGAAGAACCTGTAAGGCCACACCGATCACGACGGCACGCCAGGGTATTGCCCTGCGGGCCTCGCTCAGCGCAAACGCAAGGCCAAGCAGCCCGGCTATTCCCGCCAAGGCGTGGAGCGAATCAGGCATTTATCATGTGCAAATGAAGCAGTACCGCGTCGCCTGCCTGTGCGCCGAATGGTGCGATACCTGCAAGGCCTACCGGCCGGGCTTCGACGCGCTCGCGCGCGAGTTTCCGCAGGCCGAGTTCGTCTGGCTCGATACCGAGGACGACGCCGAGCAGGTCGGCGAGCTCGAGGTGGAGAACTTCCCCACCATCGAGGTGAAGCGCGGCGAAGAGGTCCTTTTCTACGGCGTCATGCTCCCCAAGCATGACCTGCTGCGCCGGCTGCTCAAGGAAAAGTTTTCGCAATCGTAGCCTGGATCGCCGCCGCCGCCGCGCGCGGGTCGGCGGCGTCGCGCACCGGGCGGCCCACCACGATGTAGTCGGCGCCGTTGGCGAAGGCCTGCGCCACGTCGAC
>DASUZH010000033.1:0-2768 GCA_036376975.1 Burkholderiales bacterium
GAGCACGTGGTAGGCGCCGCGCTCGTCGGGGCGGATGTCGACCACCGGCGAGATCGGGAAGTGGCGCACGCGGCGCGACAGGCGGCCGCCGAGCGGCGGGCCGAGCGGCTGCTCGGATTGCAGCACCGCGGGCAGCTCGGCTTCGATCATGCCGATGCGGTCCTGGTAGTGCGCGTCGCGCCCCTGTCCCATGACGACGAAGGTGTCGAGCGCGTAGCCGTTGCGCGTGGTGTGCACCTTGGCTTCGACGATGTTGAAGCCGGCGCGCTCGAAGTAGCCGCAGATGCGCGCGAACAGCGCTTCGCGGTCCTTGGTGTAGATCATCACCTGCAGGCCCTCGCCGAAGGGAGCCAGGCGCGCCTTGACCACCGGCTTGTCGGCGTCGACGCGGTAGTGCAGGTTGCGCGTCTGCCAGGCGATCTCCTGCGCGTCGTGGCGCAGGAAATACGTGGTGTCGAGCTGCGCCCACAGCCGGTCCTTCACCTGGTCGGACAGGTTGTACAGGCTGAGCAAGCGTCCCGCCTCGGCCTGCTTCTCGGCCAGCGCCGCGTCGCGCGCCAGCGGCTGGCCGGTCAGCACGCGGCGCGTGGCGCGGAACAGGTCTTCCAGCAGCTTCGCCTTCCACGCGTTCCACACCTTCGGGCTGGTGCCGCGCACGTCGGCCACGGTGAGCAGGTACAGCGCCACCAGGCGGCGCTCGTTGCCGACGCGCTCGGCGAACGCTTTCACCACCTCCGGGTCGTGCACATCCTGCTTCTGCGCCACCGCCGACATCGACAGGTGGTGCTCGACCAGGAACGCGACCAGGTCGGTGTCCTCGGCCGACAGGCCGTGCCTCTTTGAGAAACCTCTGGCATCGACCGCGCCCAGGTCGGAATGGTCGCCGCCGCGGCCCTTGGCGATGTCGTGGTAGAGCGCCGCGACGTACAGCAGCCAGCGCCGCTCGAAGCCGCTCATCAGCTCGCTGCACAGCGGGAATTCGTGCGCGAACTCGGGCATCGAGAAGCGGCGCACGTTGCGCAGCACCATCAGGATGTGCTGGTCGACGGTGTAGACGTGGAACAGGTCGTGCTGCATCTGGCCGACGATCGCGCCGAACTCCGGCAGATAGCGGCCGAGGATGCCGTACTGGTTCATGCGGCGGAACTCGTGCACGATGCCGCGCGGCTGCTGCAGGATGTGCAGGAACAGCAGGCGCGCCGTCGGGTCGCGGCGGAAGCGCGCGTCGATGCGCCGGCGCGCGCGCCACAGCGCGCGCAGGGTCGGCGCGGTCATGCCGCGCAGCTCCGGGTGCTGCTGCATCAGCAGGAAGCTCTCCAGGATGGCGGTGGGCTGCGCCTCGAACAGGCCTTCCTCCGCCACCTCCAGGAGCTCGCCGCGGATCCGAAAGCGCTCGTTGAGCGCGCGCGGCGCCTCGCCCGGCTGCGGCAGCAGGCGCGCGCGCAGGTTCTGCAGCAGGATGGCGTTCAGCTGCGTCACCGTCTTGGCCGCGCGGTAGTAGCGCTGCATCATGGCCTCGCTCGCGCGCCGGTCCGGCGAGTCGACGTCGCCGAATTGCGCGGCGAGGGCGTTCTGGAAGTCGAACACCACGCGGTCCTCGCGGCGGCCGGCGAGGTAGTGCAGCCGGATGCGCAGGTCCTGGAACGCGGCCTCGGTGCGCGCCAGCTGGCGCGCTTCGTGGCGCTCGAGCAGCCCCTGGCCGACCAGGTCGTTCCAGCTGCGCCCCAGCCCGCTGGCACGCGCCACCCACTGGACCGTCTGCAGGTCGCGCAGGCCGCCGGGCGCCTCCTTCAGGTTGGGCTCGAGCGAATAGGGCGAGTCCTGGTGCTTGGCGTGGCGCTGCTCCTGCTCCAGCGTCTTCGCCTTGAGGAACGCGACCGGGTCGAGCAGCTCGTCGAGCGCCGCCTGCAGGCCGAGGAACAGCCGCCGGCTGCCCGCCAGGTAGCGCGCCTCGAGCAGCGTGGTCTGGATGGTGATGTCGGCCGCGGCGGTGTCGACGCAGGCCTTCACCGTGCGCACGCTGTGCCCGATCTCGAGGCCGACGTCCCAGAAAGTGCCGATCAGGCGTTCGATCCGCTCGCGCTCCTCCGGCCCGGGCTCGGCCGGCAGCAGCACCAGCAGGTCGATGTCCGAGTAGGGGTAGAGCTCGGAGCGCCCGTAGCCGCCGGTGGCGACCAGCGCGGCGTTCGCGGCAGGCTCGATCTCTGCCCAGACCGCCTTGACCGTGCGGTCGATCAGCTGGGCGTGCTTGTGCAGCAGCTGCCGCGGCTCAGGCTTGGCCAGATAGGCCTGCCGCAACGCCTCGCGGCCGGCGGCGACCTGCTCCCGCAGGGCGTCCGCGGGGCGCAGCACGGCGCTCATCGGCTGGCGGAGAGCAGGGCCGGGGCGGGCACCGCGCCGGCCGAGGTGGTCAGCACTTCCACCCCGGTCTCGGTCACGGCTACGGTGTGCTCCCACTGCGCCGACAGGCTGTGGTCCTTGGTGACGATGGTCCAGCCGTCGGCCAGCTCGCGGATGCCGGGCTTGCCGGCGTTGATCATCGGCTCGACGGTAAAGGTCATGCCGGGCTCGAGCACCAGCCCGGTCCCCGCCTTGCCGTAGTGAAGGATCTGCGGCTCCTCGTGGAACTTGCGGCCGATGCCGTGGCCGCAGAACTCGCGCACCACCGAGAAGCCGTGCTTCTCGGCGTGGCTCTGGATCGCGGCGCCGAGGTCGCCGAGGCGGGCGCCCGGGCGCACCTCGCGGATGCCGAGCCACATGCACTCGTG
>DASUZH010000034.1:0-12185 GCA_036376975.1 Burkholderiales bacterium
TTCATCGTGCCGTTCGCCCCCGGCGGCGGCACCGACATCACCGCGCGCACCATCGCGGCGCGCCTGACGCAGTCGTGGGCGAAATCCCCGGGCGCCCCCACGGTGGTGGTCGACAACCGCAGCGGGGCGGGCGGCGTGCTCGGCGCCGACGCGGTGGCGAGGGCGAAGCCCGACGGCTACACCCTGCTGATCGCCAACGTCGGCACGCAGTCGATCAACCCTTCGCTCTACCCGAAGCTGCCCTACAACCCCGATACCGCGTTCGCCCCCGTCTCGCTGATCTGCGAGCTGCCGTTCGTCCTGATGGGCAGCCCGAAGCTCGCCGCCAACTCGGTGAAGGAGCTGATCGCGCTGGCCAAGGCCAATCCCGGCAAGGTGACCTTCGCCAGCTCCGGCCCGGGCGGCTCGCCGCACCTCACCGCGGAGCTGTTCCAGATGCTGACCGGCACGCAGATGACCCACGTGCCTTACAAAGGCGGCGGCCCCGCCGCCATCGACCTGATGGCCGGCCACGTCGACATTCTCTTCGCTTCGGTGCTTGAGGGCTCGGGCAACATCAAGGCCGGCAAGCTGAAGGGGCTGGCGGTGACGCACGCGAAGCGCAACCCGGCGCTGCCCGACGTGCCGACCATCGCCGAGGCGGGCGTGCCCGGCGGCGAGTCGGGCTCGTGGATCGCGCTGCTCGCGCCGGCGGGCACGCCGGCGGCGGTAATCGCGCGGCTGAACGCCGACGTGAAGGAGGCGGTGGACGACCCGGCGGTGCGCGAGAAGCTGATCGGGCAGGGCGCGGTGCCGCAGAGCTCGACGCCGGCCGGCCTGCAGCAGCTGATCGACGCCGACGCGAAGCGCTACGGCAAGATCATCCGCGACAAAGGCGTGAAGATCGAGTGAGCGGGGCGCCCTCCCTCGCGCTGCTGGTGGTCCTCAGCGGCGCGATCATCTCGTTGTGCATGGGGATGCGGCAGAGCCTCGGCCTGTTCATGCAGCCGATGAACGTCGAGCTCGGCATCTCGGCGGCCGCCTTCGGCTTCTCCATCGCGCTGCAGAACATCGTCTACGGCCTGACGCAGCCGTTCATCGGCGCCATCGCCGACAAGCACGGCCCGCGCCCGGTGCTGATGGTCACCGCGCTGCTCTACGCCGCCGGGCTGCTGCTGATGATCTATTCGCGCAGCTTCCCGCTCGGCCTGGAGATCGCCGGCTTCCTGCTCGGCGTGGGCGCCGCCGGCACCGCGTTCGGCGTGCTGCTCGGCACGGTGTCGCGCGCCACGCCGCCCGAGAAGCGCAGCCAGACGGTCGGCCTGGTCGCCGCCGCCGGCTCGCTCGGCACCTTCGTCATCGCGCCGTTCGGCGGCTGGCTGATCGGCGGCTTCGGCTGGCAGACCGCGCTGGTGGTGTTCGCCGTGATGGCGGCCTCGATGGCGCTGCTGGCTATTCCCATCCGGGAATCTTCACAGTTTTCTTCTTTGGAGAAAAAGATCGGGCTGCGCGAAGCGTTGCGCGAGGCGCTCGGCCATCGCGGCTACGTGTTCATGACGCTGGCGTTCTTCGCCTGCGGCTTCCAGCTCGTATTCCTCACCACGCACCTGCCGGCCTACCTCGCGCTGTGCGGCGTGGCGCCCGGCGTGGGCGCCACCGCGCTGGGCCTGATCGGCCTGTTCAACGCCATCGGCACCTATATCTTCGGCCACCTCGGCGCGCGCTACAGCCAGAAGCACCTGCTGGCGATGATCTATGGACTGCGCACGCTGTTCATCGTGTTCTTCCTGCTCGCGCCGGTGAGCGCCGCTTCGACGCTGGTGTTCGCCTCCGCCATGGGCTTCCTGTGGCTCGGCGTGGCGCCGCTGATCACCGGCATCATCGGCCGCGTCTTCGGCCTGACGCACTTCAACACGCTGTACGGCATCGTGTTCCTCAGCCACCAGTTCGGCTCGTTCTTCGGCGCGTGGATGGGCGGGCTGGTGTTCGACCATTGGGGCAACTACAACTTCGCCTGGGGCGCGCTGATCGTGATCGGCGTCACCGCGTTCACCCTGCAGTGGCTGATGGACGAGCGCCCGCCGCGCGAGCGCGCCGGCGCGCCGGCCTACGCGTAGCACGATTCTTGCAACCGGCAGGCCGATGTCGTCCAACCCGATCCAGAGCGACCCCGAGCCGAAGCGCAGCGAGATCGATGCGCTGCGCGGGCCGGCGCTGCTCGAGTTCGGCACTTCCTGGTGCGGCCACTGCCGCCGCGCGCAGCCGCTGATCGCCGAGGCGCTGGCGCAGCACCCCGGCGTGCGGCGCATCAAGGTGGAGGACGCCAGCGGCCGCCGCCTCGGCCGCTCGTTCGGCGTGCAGCTCTGGCCGACGCTCGTATTCCTGAAGGACGGCAAGGAGGCCGCGCGCCTGGTGCGGCCTCCCGCCGCGATCGACATCCTGCGGGCGCTCGAGGTGATCGACCCGGACTAGGAGACGGCGGCGCCGTACTCCTTCTCCAGGCTGGAGTGGGTCTTCCAGAACGGGCGCGCCTCCACGCCGTTCAGCACGTCGGCGAGGATGCCGGTGTGCGCGTCCCAGCCGCTCATGATGCTGACGGTCTGGTCGCGGCCCCGCAGCTTGCGATGCACGATGGTGAGCAGCACGTCCTTGCCGCGCGGCGCGAGCTCGAAGGTCACTTCGGTGTCGCCGCTGTCCCAGATCCAGTTGAAGGCGAGCACGCGCATCGGCTCCAGGCGCGTGATCGCGCCGGCGAAGCTCGGCTTGCCCATGTCCTTGTACTTCGCCGGCGGGGTCTTGTCGCTCGACAGCGTGGCGTGGTCGAAGCGCAGCTCGATGCGGCCGCCGACGCGCAGGTCGAACTCGCCGCCGGCAAACCACTTCGCGCGCTTGTCGGATTCGGTGAGGTAGGCCCACACGCGCTCGACGGGGCCGGGGAGCAGACGCTCGAGGCGGACGGTGCCGGGCTCCAGCAGGGTAACAGGCGGGGTGACCGATGCTTTCATTTGCGTTTCCTTGGGTTGGGTTTCGGTTTGCGCGCCTTCTCGATCGCGTCCTCGGCGTGCAGCGCGGCTTCCAGCAGGTCGAGGCGGCGCGTCCAGAACTCGCTGGTGCGCTGCATCCACCGCGTCAGCTCGTCGAACGGCTCGCGCTGCAGGGTGAGGAAGTGGTCGCGGCCGGCGATGCGCCGCCGGACCAGGCCGGCGCGCTCGAGCAGGCGGATGTGCTTCGACACCGAGTTGAGCGAGATGTCGAAGGGCTCTGCGACCTCGGTGACGCGCGCCTCGCCGGCGGCGAGCCGCTGCAGGATGCTCCTGCGGGTGTCGTCTGCCAGCGCGATCAGCGTGTCGTCGAGGTCCATGGCCTTATATTCACCCAAAAGGATGAATATGTCAAGCGATCCAGACTTACGGATAAATCCCGACCGCAAACGGCGGGAATATTCACGCCACCCAGGGATGTATGCGTTAGCATCGAAACCCTTCCTTGGAGGAGGAATGCGGCCCGACCTGCTTGCGCTTGCGGCAAGTCTTTCCGCCCGGGGCGAGCGCTTCGCGCTCGTCACGGTAGTGCGGCGCGAGCCGCCGAGCTCGGCGCGCGTGGGCGACACCGCGCTCATCACCCAAAGCGGCGAGTATCACGGCTGGGCCGGCGGCGGCTGCACGCGCGAGACGGTGGTGCGCGAGGCGCAGCGCGCGATGTCCGAGGGCGAGCCGCGGCTGCTGAGCATTTCCCCTGAAATGAACACAGAGTTGCGTCCCGGGATGGTCGCAGTAGCCATGACCTGCGACAGCGGAGGCACCGTGGAAATCTACGTCGAGCCGGTCCTGCCGCTGCCGCGGCTGCTTCTCATCGGCGCCACGCCGGCGGTGGACGCGCTCGCGCGCATCGGCGAGGCGATGGGCTGGCGCGTCGAGCGCGGCGGCGAGGCGCCGGTCGACGGCGCGCACGTGCTGGTGGGAACCATGGGCGACGAGGACCTCGGGGCGCTGCAGAAGGTGCTGCGCGGCGCGCCGGCCTACGTCGGCGTGATCGCCAGCCGCAAGCGCTTCGACCAGGTGCGCGAGACGCTGATCGCGTGCGGCATCCCGCGCGCGGCGGTGGAGAAGGTGCACGCTCCGGCCGGGCTGGACATCGGCGCCGGCAAGCCCGAGGAGATCGCGCTTAGCGTGATGGCGCAGATCGTTCAGCTCAAGAAACAACACAAGACCGTTGAAGAAAAACCCGTGGAAGCCACGGATCCGATCTGCGGCATGAAGGTCAACGTGGCTACCGCGCGCCACAAGGCCGACGTGAAGGGCGCCTCCTATTACTTCTGCTGCGCCGGCTGCCGCGCCAAGTTTCTCGAAAAAGGAGTCAGCGCATGATCCCCGCGCCGTTCGACTACCACCGCGCCGCCTCGCTGGACGAGGCGATCGGCCTGCTCGCGCGCTACGGCGCCGAGGCGAAAGTGCTCTCGGGCGGCATGAGCCTGCTGCCCACGCTCAAGCTGCGCCTGGGCTCGTTCGGCCACCTGATCGACATCAGCCGCATCGCCGCGCTCGAGTACATCAAGGAAGAGAAGGGCGCGGTGCGGATAGGCGCCGGCACCAGGCAGTGCCTGCTGGAACGATCGGACCTGATCAGGAAGACGTTTCCGGTCCTGGCGGACGCCGTGCCGCTGATCGCCGACCCGCTGGTGCGCAACCGCGGCACCATCGGCGGCAACCTCGCCAACGGCGACCCGTCGAACGACCACCCCGCCATCGCCATCGCGCTCGGCGCCGAGCTGCTGGCGCGCGGGCCGAAGGGCGAGCGCGCGATTCCGGCCAACCGCTTCTACAAGGACCTGTTCGTCACCGACCTCAAGGCCGACGAGATCCTCGCCGAGATCCGCATGCCGCTGCCGCCGCCGCGCAGCGGCAGCGCCTACCGCAAGCTCAAGCGCAAGACCGGCGACTACGCCGTCGCGGCCGTCGCCGTTCAGGTCAGCCTGAACGAGAACGGCTCGGTCGCGCGCGCCGGCATCGCGCTCACCAACGTCGGCCCGACGCCGATCGAGGCGGCGGACGCGCAGAAGTTTCTGGTCGGCAAGACGCCCGACGAGAAAAGCATCCTGGAAACGGCAAAGCTCGCGGCCAAGGCTGCGGCACCGAGCGCCGACCGGCGCGGCTCGGTGGAATACAAGATCGACATGACGCGCGTGCTGGCGGGACGCGCCATCAAGGCGGCGCTCGAGCGTGCGAGGAGCCAGAAATGAAACATCACATCAAGGTCACCGTGAACGGCGCCGTGCGCGAGGCCGAGGTCGAGTCGCGGCTGCTGCTGGTGCACTTCATCCGCGAAAACCTGCGCCTGACCGGCACGCACGTCGGCTGCGACACCTCGCATTGCGGCGTGTGCACGGTGCACCTCGACGGCGAGCCGGTGAAGTCCTGCACCGTGCTCGCGGTGCAGGCCGATGGCCGCAGCGTCAGCACCGTCGAGGGCCTCGAGCAGGGCGGCAAGCTGCACCCGATGCAGGAGGCGTTCACCGAGAAGCACGCGCTGCAGTGCGGCTTCTGCACGCCCGGCATGCTGATGACCACCAGCGCCCTGCTCGAGCGCAACAAGAAGCCGAGCGAGCAGGAGATCCGCCAGGCGATCTCGGGCAACCTGTGCCGCTGCACCGGCTACCTCAACATCGTGAAGGCGGTGCAGCACGCCGCGGAGAAGCTGTCATGAAGACCGACGCCAAGATCTGCGGCATGGGCCACTCCATGAAGCGCAAGGAGGACCCGCGCTTCATCCGCGGCCAGGGCAACTACGTCGACGACGTGGTGCTGCCCGGCATGCTCTACATGGACATCGTGCGCAGCCCCCACGCGCACGCGCGCATCAAGAAGATCGACACCTCGAAGGCGCTGAAGATCCCCGGCGTGCTGGCGGTGATCGACGGGCCGACGCTGGAGAAGTACAAGCTGCACTGGATGCCGACCATCTCGGGCGACACGCAGATGGTGCTGCCGATCGACGAGGTGATGTACGTGGCGCAGGAGGTGTGCGCGGTGATCGCCACCGAGCGCTACATCGCCGCCGACGGCGCCGACGCGGTCGAGGTCGAGTACGAGCCGCTGCCGGTGATGGTCGACCCGATGAAGTCGATCGCGCCCGGCGCGCCGGTGCTGCGCAAGGACAAGCAGGGCAAGAAGGACAACATCGCCTTCCACTGGGAGGCGGGCGATCGCGCCGCGACCGAGAAGGCGCTCAAGGAGTGCGAAGTGGTCGCCGAGCAGGACGTCTACGTGCCGCGCATCCACGTCGCCTCGATGGAGACCTGCGGCTGCGTGGCGGACTTCGACACCGCGCAGGGCAAGCTGACGGTGCACATGACCACGCAGGCGCCGCACGCGGTGCGCACCGTGTTCGCGCTGGTCGCGGGGCACGTCGGCCTGTCGGAGGAGCGCATCCGCATCATCTCGCCCGACATCGGCGGCGGCTTCGGCGGCAAGGTGCCGGTCTACCCGGGCTACGTCATCGCAGTCGCGGCCTCGGTGGTGATCGGCAAGCCGGTGAAGTGGATCGAGGACCGCATGGAGAACCTGCAGGCCGATTCCTTCGCGCGCGACTACCACATGAAGGTGTCGCTCGGCGCGAAGAAGGACGGCACCATGACCGCGCTGCGCATCAAGACCGTCGCCGACCACGGCTACACCAACGCGTCGGCGAATCCGATGAAGTACCCGGCGGGCCTGTTCTCGATCTGCACCGGCTCCTACCCGATGAAGAACGCGTTCTGCGAGGTCGACGCGGTCTATACCCACAAGCCGCCCGGCGGCGTCGCCTACCGCTGCTCGTTCCGCGTCACCGAGGCGGTGCACGCCATCGAGCGCGTGGTCGACGTGCTGGCGCAGAAGCTGAAGATGGACCCGGCCGAGCTGCGCATGAAGAACTTCATCCGCCCCGAGCAGTTCCCGTACAAGTCGGTGCTGGGCTGGGAGTACGACAGCGGCAACTATCCCGCGGCCCTTAAGAAGGCGATGGACATTGTTGATTACTCTTCTTTAAGACAAGAACAAAAAGAAAAGCGTGCGCGCGGCGAATTGATGGGCATCGGCATCTGCAGCTTCACCGAGATCGTCGGCGCCGGGCCGTCGAAGGACTTCGACATCCTCGGCATCAAGATGTTCGACTCTGCCGAAATTCGCGTACATCCGACAGGGAAAGCGTTGGCGCGCTTTGGCACGAAGTCCCAGGGCCAGGGTCACGAGACCACGTACGCGCAGATCGTCGCCGAGGAGCTGGGCATCCCGGCCTCCGACGTGCAGGTGGAGGAGGGCGACACCGACACCGCGCCCTACGGCCTCGGCACCTCCGCCAGCCGCTCGACGCCGACTTCCGGCGCCGCCGCGGCGATGGCGGCGCGCAAGATCCGCGCGAAGGCGAAGACCATCGCCGCGCACCTGCTCGAGTGCAGCGAGGTCGACCTCGACTGGGAGCCGGGCAAGTTCTTCATCAAGGGCGTGCCGGGCAAGTTCAAGACCATCCAGGAGTGCGCGTTCGCCGCGTACACCAACCTCCCCAAGGGCCTCGAGCCGGGGATGGAGGCGACCAACTACTACGACCCGCCCAACCTCACCTTCCCGTTCGGCAGCTACATCTGCGTGGTCGACATCGACCGCGGCACCGGCGAGGTGAAGGTGCGCCGCTTCGTCGCGGTCGACGACTGCGGCAACATCATCAACCCGATGATCGTCGACGGCCAGATCCACGGCGGCCTGGCGCAGGGCGTCGGCCCGGCGCTGTACGAGGAGATCGGCTACGACGAGGAGGGCAACGTGTTCGGCGGCAGCTTCCTCGACTACTACGTGCCGACCGCGCTCGAGTGCCCGAAGTGGGAGACCGACAAGACCATCACGCCCTCGCCGCACCATCCGCTCGGCGCGAAGGGCGTCGGCGAGTCGGCCACCGTCGGCGCGCCGCCGGCGATCGCCAACGCGGTGGTCGACGCGCTGTCGCACCTCGGCGTGACCCACATCGACATCCCGATCACGCCCGACAAGGTGTGGAAGCTGCTGAAAGCAAAAGGCGCCGCCGAATAGAAAAGTAAATGGGGACAGACCCCATTTTTGTCATCTAGTACGAGCGAGATGTCATTCCCGCGCAAGCGGGAATCCATGGGTCCCCGCTTTCGCGGGGACGACATATTCAGCTCATTCAGAAATAAATGGGGTCTGTCCCCATTTCATCTATTTCGGGCGCACCCAGGACTCCGACCAGGCCAGCACGCAGCTCGACGAGGCGCGGCCGCCGCGCTCCTGCGGGAACACCTTGCCCGGCGCCGCCTCGCCGTTGACCGACAGCTGCGCCGCGCGCGCCGGCAGGAAGGTGCTGTAGACGCCGAGCGGCCGGCCCATCGCGCCCGGCGGCATGGTGAGGATGAACGGCGGCATCAGGTCCCACCACTGCATCAGGATGTCGTCCCTGGTCGAGGTGCAGCGCTCGTAGACCGTGCTGAGCGAGTCGCCGCCGCGCTCGAAGTCCGCCTCGACGACCGGCAGCGACTCGTCGGCGAACGGCTTGTGCAGCAGCGTCTCGATCGTGCGCTGCAGGAAGCGGGCGACGCCGGGATTGTCGGAATAGACGGTTGTTTTCTTCAACAGAGAAGACTCGACAAACAGGGCGTGCCCCTGCCCGGCGGGCGACCACAGCACGCGCCAGTGGCTGATGCGCTCGGCGACGGTCTTGCCGCCGTCGTGCGAGAGGCGGATGAAGGAATTCTCCCCGGTCATCACCGGGTCGTGCGGATCGACCAGCTGCGGCTCGGCCATGGCTCAGGTCCCCTCGAGGATGCGCAGGTCGCGCTCGGCGCCGTCGCCGAGGGCGCGCAGCGCCTCCTGGTATCCCGGGCTGTCGTGCGCCGCGATCGCCTTCTCCACGCTGTCGAACTCGATGATCACCGTGCGCTGCGCGACGCCGGCCTCGTAGGTCTTCACCGGCGAAGGCGAGCGCACCAGGAAGCGCCCGCCGGCGCCCTGGATCGCCGGCCCGGCGAGCTTCGCGTAGGCGGCCAGCTTGTCGGGGCTCTTGATGGAGCGGTAGGCGCTCAGCCAGTATCCTTTTGCCATGGGTGCCTCCTCGGGTGGAAAACGCGGAATTCTAGTCTGCGCCCACGGCGCCGGCGGCCACAAGGACGACCCGGCGATGTTTCGCCTGGCGGCCGCGCTCGAGCCGCTGCTGGAAGTGACCCGCTTCAATTTCCCGTATCGCGAGGCGGGCTCGAAACGCATCGACCCCATGCCGGTCCTGAAGGCGGCTTTTCTGAAAGCCATTCCAAACAAACGCCCGCTGTTCATCGGCGGCCGCTCCATGGGCGGCCGCGTCGCGTCGATGCTCGCCGCCGACGGCTTCGAGTGCGACGGGCTGCTGCTCGCCGCCTATCCGCTGCATCCGGCGGGGCAGCCGGAGAAGCTGCGCGATGCGCACTTGCCGAACATCCGCTGCCCGGTGCTGTGCCTCAACGGCACACGGGATGCGCTCTGCCGGGTGGATCTGATGGAAAAAGCCCTTGCCACCGTGCAGGCGCCGTGGACGATGCACTGGATCGAAGGAGCGGATCATTCCTTCAACGTCCTGCGGTCCTCCGGCCGCACCGACGCCGAAGTTGACCTCGAAATAAAAAGCTCCGTCGGCAGCTGGCTGCAGTCCCTGTAGCTACTTCGGCGGCGGCGGCGGAACGTTGCCCGGATGGCACTCCGTATCCGGGTCGATGTGCGACCAGTCCGTCGCGCTCGCGGTCCAGATGTTGCCGGTGATCTTCATGCCGCTCGAGTCGTCGAGCGTGCCGGCGCGCACCACCAGGAAACCGGGCTTCGGGTTGCGGTGGCCGTAGATCGGCGAGCCGCAGGTGGCGCAGAAGTGCCGGCTCAGCGTGCGGCCGCTCTGCGTGGCGGAATCGTCGTACTTCCTGGTCTCGCCCTTGGTGATCCTGAAGTCGGCTTCCTGCACCACCGCGTTCACCGTGCCGCCGGCGCCGGAGGATTTCTGGCAGTTCCGGCAGTGGCACGCGCGCAGCGCGCTGACAGGAGCCGAGATGGCGTAGCGGATGGCGCCGCACAGGCAGCCGCCGGAAAGCTGGGTCATGTCAGGCTCCTACCGTCCGGATCACGGGGCAGCGCTCGGCCAGCGGCAGCAGCCGCTTCACCACCGAGACGCCGACGAAGTAGCGGCAGTCGCGCATCACCGCCATGCCTTCCGAGTAGACCAGGATGCCGGTGTTGGACACCCAGAGCCCGAGCCAGCCCACAACCAGCACCGCCAGCGCCACGATGACGATCTTCATGCGCTAGGATGGTACGCGAAATGGAAACCGCCCTCATCGTCGGCGCCGGCAGCGGATTGAGCGCCTCATTGGCGCGGCTGCTGGAGAAGGAGGGATTCCGCGTTGCGCTGGCCGCGCGCAATCCCGACAAGCTCGCGGCCCTGCGGGCCCTCGCGCTCAGATGTGATGCAACCGATGCTTCCCAGGTCGAGGATACCTTCAAGGCAGTCGAGGCCAAGTGGGGCGTGCCCGACCTGGTCGTGTACAACGCCAGCTACCGGACACGCGGCCCCTTCATAGAACTACAACAAGATCAGGTTCAGAAAACCCTGCAGGTAACCGCCTATGCCGGCTTCCTCGTCGCCCAGGCGGCGGCAAGACGCATGCTGCCGCGCGGCTCGGGCGCGATCTTCTTCACCGGCGCCTCGGCGAGCGTCAAGGGCTACGCGCAGTCGGCGCCGTTCGCCATGGGCAAGTTCGCCCTGCGCGGCCTGGCGCAGAGCATGGCGCGCGAGCTGGCGCCGAAGAACATCCACGTCGCGCACTTCGTCATCGATGGCGGCATAGGGAAAAAAGATGACGACGGAATGCTTCTTCCGGACGAGATCGCGAAATCGTACCTGAACGTGTATCGCCAGCATCGCAGCGCATGGTCGTGGGAGCTCGAGCTGCGGCCATGGCTGGAGAAGTTCTAACCGGGCAGACTTCTTGCTCTTCATCGATCAAAGGGAGGTAGCCATGAAACGCATCGCCTTGTTGTCCCTGCTCGCGTTCGCTTTTGGTGCGCACGCACAGGCACCCGCACCAAAATCGATCAAGATGCAGTCGACCTGGCCGGCGAGCAACACGCTGCAGGAGCACTTCAAGACCTTCGGCGAGCGGGTCGACAAGCTGACCCAGGGCGGCATCAAGATCGAGGCCCTGGCGGCCGGGCAGATCGTGCCGCCGTTCGAGGTGCTCGACGCCACCAACAAGAAGGTGATCGACGGCTGGCACGCCATCGCCTACTACTGGGTGGGCAAGAACCCGGCGGCGGCGCTGTTCGCCGCGCCGCCGGGCGGGCCGTTCGGCATGGATCACATGGATTACCTCGGCTGGCTGTACGTCGGCGGCGGCCTGCAGATGTGGCGCGACTTCTACCAGAACGACCTCAAGCTGAACGTGATCGTCTGGCCGGCGCACCCGTCGAGCCCGCAGGCCTTCGGCTGGTTCAAGAAGCCGCTGCGCAGCGTGGCCGACATCAAGGGCCTGAAGTGCCGGCAGACCGGCCTCAACGCCGAGGTGTACGCCAAGATGGGCATGAGCGTGGTGAACATGGCGGGCGGCGAGATCGTGCCCTCGGCGCAGCGCGGCGTGATCGACTGCGCCGAGTGGGTCGGCGGCGTGGAAGACCTGCGCCTCGGCCTGCACCAGGTGTTCAAGTACCACTACACGCCGGGCATGCACGAGAACAACTCGATCGGCGAGCTCGGCTTCAACCTCGACGTGTGGAAGACCTTCACGCCGGCGCAGCAGGACGCGGTCAATTCGGCGGTGAACGACACCTTCATCATGTGGCTGACGCGCTGGCAGAAGCAGAACGCCGACGCCATCGAGGAACTGGTCAAGAAGCACGGCGTGCAGATCCGCCGCACCCCGCCCGACATCCTGATCGCCTCGCTGAAGGCGTGGGACCAGGTGGCGGCGGAAAACTCGGCGAAGAGCCCGACCTTCAAGAAGGTGTACGAGTCGCAGCGCGAGTACGCCTCGAAGGTGGTGCCTTCGAAGCGCTACATGTTCCCGCCGTACTCCTTCGCCGCCAACTACTACTGGCCGCAGGAAGAGAAGCCGGCGGCGAAGAAGGCGAAGTAGGGTCGTTCCCGCGAAAGCGGGAATCCATGGGTCCCCGCTTTGGCGGGGACGACCCCTTTTACTTGAAGCCTTCCAC
>DASUZH010000035.1:0-4663 GCA_036376975.1 Burkholderiales bacterium
GGATTCTCGAACCTTACGAACTGAGCCACGTAGCAGTCTTTGGTGATGGCGGCCGGCGCCCCCAACTTCTCAAGAACCGCTTGGCGCGTAGCCCCCAGCGGGATCGTTTCGAAAGACGTCGCATACTGGCGGTCGGGCCAGCCGAGCGCGAAAAGGCTACCCATGATCATCACACCTAGCCCGACAACTACCGCCACTCCGATCAAAGCCGCGCGGCGCATCGCAGCGACTCCTAACGTGAATTGGTTGACTTCTTGGTTGACACGCGTGGTCGGTTGGTGCGCTACGTCTGCGTCCAGGGCAAGCCGGCCTTGCGCCAGCCGTTGACGGTGTTGCGGTGCTGGTCGCCGTCCTTGTCGCCTTCGAAGCCCTCGAGCACGTTGTAGGTCTCTTTCCATCCGGCGCGCGCGGCGGCCTCGGCGGCGCCGTGCGAGCGAACGCCGGAGCGGCAGAGGAACATTACGGGTTGGTCCTTACTTACGGCCGCGGCCAACTCGGCGATGAACTCGGGATTGGGCTTGCCGCCGGGCCAGGTTTGCCACTCCACCACCAGGCTGCCGGGGATCCGGCCGACGTATTGAAGCTCGGGCTTGGTCCGCACGTCGACCAGCTTGACCCCGGCCTGCATCAGCTCATGGGCTTCGGCGGGCAGCAAGGCGCCCGCGTACGTCAGCCCCAGCTTCTTTGCCCGCTCGGCGGCGGCGTTCTTGATCTGATCCATGATGCCCTTTCATTGTGCAACTAAAGTGCTCCGTGCCCCTATACGGTGCACTCCAGATGAGTAGAATGCCCCAGAAATCAGCGCCGGCGATTGGCATGGAACGTGCTGAATCGTCGAGCTACCACTAACACTTACCACTACAACACGAAAGCTCAGGAGATCCGGCAGATGGCAATGACGGCTGATGAAGTATTGAAGATGGCCAAGGACAAGGAGGTCAAGTTCGTCGACTTCCGCTTTACCGACACCCGCGGCAAGGAGCAGCACGTCCAGGTGCCGATCAAGTACTTCACCAAGGACAAGTTCGAGTCCGGCCACGCCTTCGACGGCTCCTCGATCGCCGGCTGGAAGGGGATCCAGGCCTCCGACATGCTGCTGATGCCGGACCCGGCCACCGCGCGCATGGACCCGTTCTCCGACGAGCCGATGCTGAACATCAGCTGCGACGTGTTCGAGCCGACCGACGGCAAGCCCTATGACCGCTGCCCGCGCGGCATCGCGAAGCGCGCCGAGGCGTACCTGAAGTCGAGCGGCGTCGGCGACGTCGCCTACTTCGGCCCCGAGCCCGAGTTCTTCATCTTCGACGGCGTGACCTGGAACGTCGACATGTCGGGCTGCTCGGTGAAGATCAAGTCCGAGGAAGCGCCCTGGTCCACCGGCATCGACTACGAGTCGGGCAACATGGGCCACCGCGCGCCGATCAAGGGCGGCTACTTCCCGGTGCCGCCGTTCGACTCGCTGATGGACATCCGCAACGCGATGGCGCTCGCGCTCGAGCAGCAGGGCGTCGAGGTCGAGGTGCACCACCACGAGGTGGCGGCGCCCGGCCAGTGCGAGATCGGCACCCGCTTCGCGCCGCTCGTGCAGCGCGCCGACTGGATGCAGATCCTCAAGTACACGGTGTGGAACGTGGCCGCTTCCTACGGCAAGACGGCGACCTTCATGCCGAAGCCGGTGGTGGGCGACAACGGCTCGGGCATGCACTGCCACCAGTCGGTGTGGAAGGGCGGCAAGAACCTGTTCGCCGGCAACGGCTACGCCGGCCTGTCCGAGTTCGCGCTGTACTACATCGGCGGCATCATCAAGCACGCCAAGGCGCTGAACGCCATCACCAACCCGGGCACCAACAGCTACAAGCGGCTGGTGCCGGGCTTCGAGGCGCCGATCAACCTCGCCTACTCGGCGAAGAACCGCTCGGCGTCCTGCCGCATCCCGTACGTCAACAGCCCGAACGGCCGCCGCGTCGAGGTGCGCTTTCCGGATCCGACCGCCAACGCGTATCTCGCCTTCGCGGCGATGCTGATGGCCGGCCTGGACGGCGTCGCCAACAAGATCCACCCGGGCGACCCGGTCGACAAGAACCTGTACGACCTGGAGCCGGAAGAGGCGAAGAAGGTGCCGAACGTGTGCGCCTCGCTGGAAGAGGCCCTGATGAACCTCGACAAGGACCACGCCTTCCTTACCAAGGGCGGCGTGTTCTCGGAGGACTTCCTCGAGTCGTACGTGGCCCTCAAGCACGAGGAGCTGACCCGCTTCCGGATGACTACCCATCCGGTCGAGTTCGACATGTACTACTCGGCGTAAGCCCACCAGGGTAAAGCTGCGTTAAAGGAGGGGTGGGCGATGAGCCCGCCCCTTCTTTTTTGGGTAGACTGGAAGGTATGGGGGCACTTAGAACATTGATTTTTGTGACTTTTGGCGCAGGCGCGGCGTTTGCGCACGCCCAGGTCACGGAGATCTACAAGTGCATCGACGCGCAGACCGGGCGCCCGCTTTACACCAGCGACAAGCGCGAGACCAGCGGGAAGAAGTGCGAGCTGGTGTCCCGCGAGATCAACGTCGTGCCCGCGCAGAAGGTGCCGCCGCCGGGTGGCGCCCGAGCCACGTTCCCGCGCGAGACGCCCCAGGCGAAGGCCTCGGCCAAGGAGCGCCAGCGCGACATCCTCGAGAAGGAGCTCGCCGCCGAGCAGCAGCTGCTCGCCAAGGCGCAGCAGGCCCTCTCCGACCAGGAGGCGGTCCGCATGGGCGACGAGCGCAACTACGCCAAGGTGCTCGAGCGGCTGCAGCCCTACAAGGACAACGTCGACCTTCACCAGAAGAACATCGAGGCGCTGAAGCGCGAGCTGGGCAACATCCGCTAAGTGCTCTCCTTCGCTGGCCTAGACCTGCTCGCCACGGCGGTGGTGGTGCTGGATGACGAGTTCGTCGTGCGCTACGCAAACCCGGCAGCCGAGAACCTCCTCACCACGGGCGCGAAAAGCCTGATCGGGCAGCCCTTCCTGGCGTTCTTCGCCGAGCGCACCGAGCTCGAGCGGGCGCTGGAGGAAGCGCGCATCACGCACTGGGACTATTCGGCGCAGAACGTCACCTACACCCGCGGCGGCCGCGTGCAGGTGCCTTTGTCGTGCACGGTGACGCGCATCGACGCGTTCGGCATGGCCCTGCTCGCCGAGCTGCGCCCGATCGAGCAGCAGCTGCGCCAGGCGCGCGAGGAGCGCCTCGCCTCCGAGCAGCAGGCGAGCCGCGAGCTGATCCGCAACCTCGCGCACGAGATCAAGAACCCCCTCGGCGGCCTGCGCGGCTCCGCGCAGCTGCTGGAGCGGGAGCTCGACAAGCCGGAGCTGCGGGAATACACGCAGGTGATCATCCAGGAAGCCGACCGCCTGCAGGCGCTGATGGACCGCATGCTGACTCCTCACCGCACGCCGCGCGTGGAGCCGCTGGGCATCCACGAGGTCCTCGAGCGTGTGCGCGCCCTGGTTTCGGCGGAGTTCCCGTCCACCCGCATCGAGCGCGACTACGACCCGAGCCTGCCGGACACCACCGGCGATCGCGAGCAGCTGATCCAGGCGGTGCTCAATATCGTGCGGAACGCCGCGCAGGCGGGCGCGCTCAGCGTGCTCCTGCGCACCCGCGCGCTGCGCCAGGTGACCATCCTGAAACACCGCCACAAGCTGGCACTAGAATTGCAGGTAATCGACGACGGCCCGGGGGTACCGGAGGAGATCCAGGACAGGATCTTCAATCCGCTGGTCTCCGGGAGGGAAGGCGGCACCGGTTTGGGGCTATCGCTCGCGCAGACGTTCGTCCAGTACCACCAGGGCGTCATCGAGTTCGAATCCCAGCCGGGCCGAACCATTTTCAGGATCCTGCTGCCGCTGACATGAAACCGGTCTGGATCGTCGACGACGATCGCTCCATCCGCTGGGTGATCGAGAAGGCGCTGAGCCGCGAGGGCATCGCGTTCAATTCCTTTTCCTCCGCGCAGGAGGCGCTTGACGCGCTCTCGGGCGGCGCCCCTGAGGTGCTGGTCTCCGACGTGCGGATGCCGGGCATGTCGGGCCTGGAGCTGCTTCAGACCGTGAAGCAGCGCCATCCAGCAGTGCCGGTCATCGTAATGACCGCGTACTCCGACCTGGATAGCGCGGTGGCGGCCTTCCAAGGCGGCGCCTACGAGTACCTGCCCAAGCCGTTCGACGTCGACCAGGCGGTCGAGCTGATCCGGCGCGCGCTCGACGAGAGCCGGCGCGAGTCCGAAGCGGCCGAGCCGCTCACCCAGGCGCCTGAGATCCTCGGCCACGCGCCCGCGATGCAGGAGGTTTTCCGCGCCATCGGCCGCCTGTCGCAGTCGAGCGTGACGGTGCTGATCACCGGCGAATCGGGCACCGGCAAGGAGCTTGTTGCCCGCGCGCTGCACCGCCATAGTGCGCGCGCGTCGAAGCCGTTCATCGCCATCAACACCGCGGCGATGCCGAAGGACCTGCTCGAGTCGGAGCTGTTCGGCCACGAGCGCGGCTCGTTCACCGGCGCCCAGCAGCAGCGCCGCGGCCGCTTCGAGCAGGCCGAGGGCGGCACGCTGTTCCTCGACGAGATCGGCGACATGCCGGCGGAGCTGCAGACGCGCCTGCTGCGCGTGCTGTCGGACGGCACCTTCTATCGCGT